>CAIMAP010000056.1 GCA_903838995.1 uncultured bacterium
ATCCTAAGTTCAACGATGTAGTAGTAACTAAATTCGTGAACAACATGATGTACGAAGGTAAAAAATCAACTGCATACAGTATATTTTACGATGCAATTGAGCAAGTAGAAAAGAAAACGTCTGAAAACGGATTGGAAACTTGGAGAAAAGCGTTAAGCAATGTAATGCCAGCTGTCGAAGTAAAAAGTCGTCGTGTAGGTGGTGCAAACTTCCAAGTTCCAACAGAAGTTCGTCCAGAAAGAAAATCTGCTTTAGGAATGAAGTGGTTAATTGGTTATGCACGTAAGCGTGGCGAAAAAACAATGGTAGATCGCCTTGCAGGTGAAATCATTGCTGCTGCTAAAAACGAAGGTGCTGCAATTAAGAAAAAAGAAGATACACATAAAATGGCAGAAGCTAACAAAGCATTCTCTCACTTTAGATTTTAATAATACAGCTTAAGAAAGATTAAATGTCAAGAGATTTAAGATTTACTAGAAATATTGGAATTGCTGCTCACATCGATGCTGGTAAAACAACTACGACCGAGCGTATCCTTTATTATGCAGGGGTTAGTCACAAGATTGGTGAAGTGCACGAAGGTGCAGCAACTATGGATTGGATGGCGCAAGAACAAGAGCGTGGTATAACCATTACTTCTGCTGCAACTACTGTAAGCTGGAAATATAGAGATCAAAATTATCACATTAACATCATCGATACACCAGGTCACGTAGATTTTACTGTAGAGGTAAATCGTTCATTGCGTGTATTAGATGGTTTAGTATTTTTATTCTCAGCTGTTGATGGTGTGGAGCCTCAATCTGAGACTAACTGGCGTTTAGCAAATAATTACGAAGTAGCGCGTATTGGTTTCGTTAATAAAATGGACCGTGCTGGTGCAGACTTCTTAAAAGTAGTTAAGCAAGTAAAAGACATGTTAGGCAGTAATGCTGTTCCTTTGCAATTGCCAATTGGTGCCGAAGATGGTTTCCAAGGTGTAGTTGATTTAATCAACAACAGAGGTATTGTTTGGAATGAGCATGATAAAGGAATGACTTTCACAGAAGTTCCAATTCCAGCAGATATGCTAGATGAGGTTGCAGAGTGGAGAGAGAAATTATTAGAATCAGTTGCTGAATACGACGAAAATCTAATGGCTAAATTTTTCGAAGCTCCTGAAACAATTACAGAAAGAGAAGTTTTAGATGCTTTGCGTCAAGCAGTTTTAGATGCTAAAATTGTTCCTATGGTTTGTGGTTCATCTTTCAAAAACAAAGGTGTTCAAACCATGTTGGATTATGTAATGGAATTATTGCCTTCTCCAATGGATGTAGAAGGTATCATTGGTCACCATCCAGATACAGACGCAGAAATTCTTCGTAAACCAAATGAGCAAGAGCCTTTCGCGGCTTTAGCTTTCAAAATCGCAACAGATCCTTTCGTAGGTCGTCTTTGCTTTATCCGCGTTTACTCGGGTAATTTAGAGGCAGGTTCTTACGTATACAATACACGTTCAGGTAACAAAGAGCGTATCTCAAGAATTTTCCAAATGCATGCGAACAAGCAAAACCCAATTCCAAATGTTGGAGCTGGAGATATTGCTGCAGTAGTAGGTTTCAAGGATATCAAAACAGGAGATACACTTTGTGACGAAAAAAATCCAATTATTTTAGAGTCAATGAATTTCCCTGAGCCAGTAATTGGTTTAGCGATTGAGCCTAAAACTCAAGCAGACGTTGATAAATTAGGTATTGCATTAGGTAAATTAGCAGAAGAAGATCCAACATTCCGTGTAAATACAGATCAAGAAACTGGTCAAACAGTTATTTCTGGAATGGGTGAGTTACACTTAGATATTTTAATGGATCGTTTAAAGCGTGAATTTAAAGTAGAAGTAAATCAAGGTGCACCTCAAGTAGCATATAAAGAAGCCATCACTGGTACTATTCAACATAGAGAAACCTATAAGAAACAAACAGGTGGTCGTGGAAAGTTTGCAGATATTCAAGTTATTATTTCTCCAATTGATGCAGACTACGAAAAAGGCGGATTACAATTCGTAAACGAAATTTCTGGTGGTTCTATTCCTCGTGAATTTATTCCATCAGTAGAAAAAGGATTTGCAGCAGCAATGGTAAATGGCGTATTAGCTGGTTATCCATTGCCAAGCATGAAAGTAAGATTGATTGATGGTTCATTCCACGCAGTCGATTCAGATGCTTTATCTTTTGAGATTGCAGCGCGTTCTGCTTTCCGTGAAGCATTGCCTAAGGCTAAACCAGTTTTAATGGAGCCAATCATGAAGGTGGAAATTTTAACACCAGAAGAAAACATGGGTGATGTTATCGGTGACATGAACCGTCGTCGTGGTCAATTACAAGGTATGGATACACGTGCTGGTTCACAAGTAATCAAAGCATTGGTACCACTTTCAGAAATGTTCGGTTATGTGACACAATTACGTACCATTACCTCTGGTCGTGCAACATCAACAATGGAATTTGATCATTATGCAGAAGCACCTAGAAACGTGCAAGACGAAGTAATTGCAAAAGTAAAAGGTAAATCAAAAGAGTAATTAAATAAATCAATCGTTGTAACTAATAGCTCTTACATCGATCTAAATAAATATAAAATGAGCCAAAGAATTAGAATTAAATTAAAATCTTACGATTACAACTTAGTAGATAAATCTGCTGAGAAAATCGTGAAGACTGTAAAGGCTACAAATGCCGTGGTGAGTGGACCAATTCCATTGCCTACAGAGAAGAAAATTTTTACGGTATTGCGTTCACCGCACGTAAACAAAAAAGCTAGAGAGCAATTCCAATTATGTTCTTACAAAAGACTATTGGATATCTATAGCTCAACTTCAAAAACTGTTGACGCTTTAATGAAATTAGAGTTGCCTTCAGGAGTAGAAGTGGAAATTAAAGTTTGATAAATTAAATAAATATACACACATCTTGAACGAAGTGGCCTACACTACGATGGATGTAAAAACAAAAACAAATGTCAGGAATAATTGGTAAAAAAGTAGGAATGACTAGCGTGTACAATGCGGAGGGTAAAAACATCCCATGTACAGTTATCCAAGCTGGTCCTTGCGTAGTTACGCAAGTAAAAACCGTTGAAATAGACGGTTACGCTTCTGTACAGTTAGCGTATGACGAAAAGAAGGACAAGAACACTTCTAAACCGATGAAAGGTCATTTTGCGAAAGCAAATACGACTGCAAAAAAGAAACTTGTTGAATTCAAGAAGTTTAATGATGCAAAAACAATCGGCGAAGTAATTACTGCAGAGCTTTTCGTAGAAGGTGATCTTATCGATGTGGTAGGAACCTCAAAAGGTAAAGGATTTCAAGGTGTTGTAAAGCGTCATGGATTTGCCGGTGTGGGTGGTCAAACTCACGGTCAGCATAACCGTTTAAGAGCGCCAGGTTCATTAGGAGCTTCTTCTTGGCCGTCAAAAGTATTCAAAGGAATGCGTATGGCAGGCAGAATGGGTGGAGACCGCGTGAAAGTTCAAAACTTGCAAATATTAAAAGTGTACCCAGAACAAAACTTATTAGTAGTAAGTGGTTCTATCCCTGGTGCAAAAGGTTCATATGTAATATTGGAGAAATAAGCGATGGAATTTAAGGTAGTAAACATTGAAGGAAAAGAGACAGGTAACAAGGTTACCCTTTCCGACGCCATTTTCGGTATTGAACCAAATGATCACGCTATTTATTTAGATGTTAAACAATATTTAGCGAATCAACGTCAAGGAACACACAAATCGAAGCAACGTAACGAAATTTCTGGTTCAACTAGAAAATTACATAAACAAAAAGGTACTGGTGGATCCCGTAAAGGTAGCATCAAGAGTCCAATGTTTAAAGGTGGTGGACGCGTTTTTGGTCCGCAACCAAGAGATTACAGCTTCAAATTAAATAAGAAGTTAAAAGCTTTGGCGCGTATGTCAGCATTGACTTACAAAGCAAAAAATAATGACATCGTTATTTTGGAAGATTTCCAAATGGAAGCTCCAAAAACTAAAAACTTTGTGAACATTATGAATAACTTGAAAATCGCTGATAAGAAATCATTATTAGTTTTAGCAGGCATGAGTGAGGCAATTTATTTGTCAAGCAGAAACTTGCAAAAAGCAAAAGTAGTTTCAGCATCAGATATCAATACTTATGATTTGTTAAACGCAGATAAATTAGTATTGACTTCAGGTTCAGTTAAAACAATTGAAGAATCATTAAGTAAGTAAGACCATGGAGATACTAAAAAAACCAATACTTACAGAGAAAGTAGCTGCAATGGGCGAGAAGTTTAATCGCTTTGCATTTGTGGTAGATAGAAAAGCAAATAAAATACAAATCAAAAATGCTGTTGAAGCAATGTTCAATGTTACAGTAATTGCAGTTAACACTATGATTGCACCAGGGAAATTCAAATCTCGTGGTACAAAAACAGGAGTTGTTTCTGGAACTACAGGTCGTGTGAAAAAAGCGATCGTTTCATTAGCAGAAGGTAGCACTATTGACTTTTATAATAATATTTAATTAGGTTATGGCAGTTAAAAGATATAAACCGACTACGCCGGGACAACGTTTTAGAGTAAGTGCTGATACTTCAGACATTACTACAAACGTTCCTGAAAAATCGCTTGTGGTTTCTCATAAGAGATCAGGCGGACGTAACCATTCGGGAAAAATGACTATGCGTTATATTGGCGGTGGTCATAAGAAATCATATCGTTTGATCGATTTCAAAAGAGACAAACATGGTATTCCAGCAGTGGTAGCAACAATTGAGTATGATCCAAACAGAACATCTCGTATTGCATTGTTACATTATGCAGACGGAGAAAAAAGATATATTCTTTCTCCAGAAGGCTTAACAGTTGGAATGAAAATTCAAAGTGGAGAAGGTTCTGCACCAGAAATTGGTAATGCGCTTCCATTAAAGAATATTCCATTAGGTACATTGATTCACAACATCGAAATGAAACCTGGTCAAGGTGGTAAGATCGCTAGAGGTGCTGGTACATACGCTCAATTAGCAGCGCGTGACGGTAAGTATGCGATCATTAAAATGCCTTCAGGTGAAACTCGTATGATTTTATCAGAGTGTATTGCAACTATCGGAAAATCTTCAAATTCTGATCACCAAATTGAGAGATTAGGTAAAGCAGGAAGAAACCGTTGGTTGGGTCGCCGTCCAAGAACGAGACCAGTAGCGATGAACCCAGTCGATCACCCTATGGGTGGTGGTGAAGGTAGAGCTTCTGGAGGTCACCCACGTTCTAGAACAGGTGTGTTAGCGAAAGGTTACAAAACTCGCTACAAAAAGAAATCATCGAATCGTTACATCATTGAAAGAAGGAAGAAATAATGGCTCGTTCAATTAAAAAAGGACCTTATATTGATTTTAATCTTGAGAAAAAAGTGGTTGTTATGAACGACGCTAGCAAGAAATCAGTAATTAAAACTTGGTCAAGAAGATCAATGATCTCACCAGATTTTGTGGGACATACATTTGCAGTTCATAATGGTAATAAATTTATTCCTGTTTACGTAACTGAAAACATGGTTGGACATAAGTTAGGAGAATTCTCCCCAACCCGTACATTCAGAGGACATTCAGGTGATAAAAAGAAATAAGAAGTAACATGGAAGCTATCGCAAAATTAAATGATTGTCCAACCTCACCACGTAAAATGCGTTTGGTTGTAGATTTAATCAGAGGACAAAAAGTAGAAAATGCTTTACATATTCTAAAGTACAACACTAAAGAAGCTTCACAACGCGTGGAGAAACTTTTGCTTTCTGCCATTGCAAATTGGCAAGCAAAAAACGAAGGTGTTCGTATGGAAGAAAGCGAATTATATGTGAAATCTGTTATGGTTGACGGTGGTCGTCAATTGAAAAGATTACGCCCCGCTCCGCAAGGAAGAGGACATCGTATCCGTAAAAGATCAAATCACGTAACATTAGTTGTAGACAGTAAAATATCAGAAACCAATAACTAACTAGAAATGGGACAAAAAGTAAATCCAATAGGATATAGATTAGGAATCATTAAAGGTTGGGATTCTAATTGGTTCGGTGGAAATCACTATGCTGATAAATTAGTTGAAGACGAAAAGATTCGTAAATATATTATGGCTCGTATCTCCAAGGGAGGTATTGCTAAGATTGTAATTGAGCGTACATTAAAACGCATCACCATTACAATTCACACTGCACGTCCAGGTATCGTAATTGGTAAAGGCGGACAGGAAGTGGATAAAATCAAAGAAGAGTTAAAGAAAATTACCAAAAAAGATGTTCAAATTAACATCTTCGAAATAAAACGTCCAGAATTAGACGCACAGTTAGTAGCAGATGGCGTTGCAAAACAATTAGAGGCAAGGATCTCTTTCCGTCGTGCAATGAAAACATCTATTGCATCTACCATGCGTATGGGTGCTGAAGGAATCAAAATCATGACTTCTGGTCGTTTAGGTGGAGCAGAGATGGCTCGTTCTGAACAATACAAAGACGGAAGAGTGCCTTTGCATACTTTAAGAGCAGACATTGATTATGCATTAGCAGAAGCTTTGACTACTTACGGTAAGATTGGTATTAAAGTGTGGATTTGTAAAGGTGAAGTTTACGGTAAGCGTGATCTTTCTCCAAACATTGGATCTTCAGCAAATACTAAATCTAGAACAGAAGGTGGTGCTGGCGGCGATCGTCCAGATAGAAGAGATAATAGAGGTGGCGACAAACGCGATAATAGAGGTTCTGGTGATAGAAGAGGTGGTGGAGCAGCTGGAAACAGAGGCGGTGCAACAAAAAGAACTAACAGTAAATAATTAGAGGATTCTTAAAGGGAATAAAAAGGTAAAGTTATGTTACAACCAAAAAGAACGAAATTTAGAAAGATGCAGAAGGGCAGAATGAAAGGTAACGCCAAAAGAGGTGCTACGCTTGCATTCGGTTCATTCGGAATCAAATCGTTAGAAGATTGCTGGATTACAAGTCGTCAAATTGAAGCGGCTCGTATTGCGGTTACACGTTTCATGAAAAGAGAGGGTCAAGTTTGGATCCGTATCTTCCCAGACAAACCAGTAACTAAAAAACCAGCTGAAGTACGTATGGGTAAGGGTAAAGGTGCACCGGAATATTGGGTAGCAGTAGTTAAACCTGGACGCATGATTTTCGAAGCAGAAGGTGTTTCATTGGAAATTGCAAAAGAGGCATTGCGCCTTGCTGCACAAAAACTTCCAGTTGCAACTAAGTTTGTCGTAAGAAGAGATTATACAGAAGCATAATAAGCAATTCATGGAATCTTGGCTCAGGATTCCCGCTGAAATAAAAACAAAAAGAGATGAAATACGCAGAAATAAAAGAACTCTCAATAGAAGAGATTAAAGTAAGGATACAAGAAGAAAAGGGAAACTTAACAAAGTTGAAATTCAGCCATGCTGTATCAGCTGTTGAAAACCCAATGGTTATTCGTACTTTAAGAAAAACAATCGCTCAATTAAATACAGAATTGAAACAACGCGAGTTAACAACTAGCGCAGAATAATTTTGTAAAATGTCTCAGGAAATGGAAGAAACAAGAAAATTAAGAAAAACGAGAATCGGGCAAGTGGTTAGCAACAAAATGGAGAAATCTGTTACGGTAGCAATCGAGCGTAAGGTGAAACACCCGATCTATGGCAAGTTCGTAAAAACTACGAACAAATTTATGGCTCATGACGAGAAAAACGAATGTAATATCGGTGATACGGTTAGCATTATGGAAGTTCGTCCGCTTAGTAAAAATAAGCGTTGGAGAGTAGTTGAAATTTTAGAAAGGGCTAAATAATCATGATACAGCAAGAATCAAGACTTACCGTAGCAGATAATAGCGGAGCTAAAGAAGTATTATGCATCCGTGTATTAGGTGGAACAGGTAAGAGATACGCATCAGTAGGCGATAAGATCGTTGTTACTGTAAAACATGCAATTCCTTCTGGAAATATCAAGAAAGGAACAGTTTCTAAAGCAGTAATTGTTAGGACTAAAAAAGAAGTACGTCGTAAAGATGGTTCATATATTCGTTTCGATGATAACGCAGCTGTGTTATTAAATGCAAACGACGAACCAAGAGGTACACGTATTTTTGGCCCAGTAGCTAGAGAATTGCGTGAAAAACAATTCATGAAAATTGTTTCATTAGCACCGGAGGTATTATAATCATGGAAAGAAAATATAACACACAGACTAAATTGAAAATCCGTAAAGGGGATACTGTAAAAGTTATCGCTGGAGATTCAAAAGGTCAATCAGGAAAAGTATTAAGTGTGAGCTTAGCGAAAAACACCGTTCTTGTAGAAGGCATCAACATGGTATCTAAACATACTAAACCAAATGCAAAAAATACAGAAGGTGGTATCGTAAAAATGGAAGCTCCAGTAAACGTTTCTAATGTAATGCTAATAGATCCTGCATCTGGTAAAACTACTAGAGTTGGAAGAAAAGCAAACGCAGAAGGAAAATTAGAAAGATTTGCAAAAAAATCAGGGGAGGTGATAAAATAATGGCTTACGAACCAAGATTAAAAGCGGCTTATAAGAAGGATATTATTTCTTCTTTGAAAGATAAATTTCAGTACAAAAGCATCATGCAAGTACCGAAATTGATGAAAATCTGTATCAACCAAGGTGTTGGTGCTGCCGTTTCAGATAAAAAATTAATTGACAACGCAGTAGAGGAAATTACGATGATTACTGGTCAACGCGCTGTTGCAACCAAATCAAAGAAAGATATCTCGAACTTTAAATTGCGTAAAGCAGTACCAGTTGGTGTTCGTGTAACACTTCGTGATAATCAAATGTATGAGTTCCTAGACAGATTAATTTCTGTTGCTTTACCTCGTATCCGTGATTTCAAAGGTATCAATGATAAAGGTTTTGATGGACGTGGTAACTACACTTTAGGTGTTACTGAGCAAATCATCTTCCCAGAGATCGATATTGATAAAATCAACAAGATCACAGGTATGGATATTACATTCGTTACCAATGCTGGAACAGATAAAGAGGCTTTAGAATTATTAAAAGAATTTGGTTTACCATTTAAAAATCAAAATAATAACTAAGTAAAATGGCTAAAGAAGGTTTAAAAGCTCGCGAAGCGAAGCGTCAGAAATTAGTAGATAAATACGCTCAAAAAAGAGCTGATTTGAAAGCTGCCGGAGATTTCCAAGGATTAGATAAATTGCCAAAAAACTCTAGCCCTGTTCGTTTACACAACCGTTGTAAATTAACTGGTCGTCCAAGAGGTTATATGCGTCAATTTGGCATCTCAAGGGTTACTTTTAGAGAAATGGCATTAGCTGGAAAGATCCCAGGAGTGACAAAATCTAGCTGGTAAGCAATAAAAAGGAGCAAATTATAGGTATAGGTCAAAAATATTCATATCTTTGCCCTCCGCTAAAAATTGAAATTAATTAAGTAGAATTAAAAATAAAATGACTACAGATCCAATAGCAGATTATCTTACAAGAGTAAGGAATGCCATCAAGGCCAACCATCGGGTTGTCGAAATTCCTGCATCTAATATCAAAAAGGAAATCACGAAAGTGCTTTTTGATAAAGGATATATTGCGAATTACAAGTTTGAAGATGCAGGTATAGACAGCAGCATTAAAATTGCTTTGAAATACCATCCGATTACTAAAACTTCGGCAATCAGGAAACTCCAAAGAATCAGTAAACCTGGTTTAAGATCATATTCTGGTACCGCAACGATGCCAAGAGTATTGAATGGTTTAGGAATCGCAATCATCTCTACCTCAAAAGGTGTGATGTCTGACAAAGAAGCAAGACTTCAAAATGTTGGTGGCGAAGTATTATGTTACATATATTAATTAGGAGGACGAAAAAATGTCAAGAATTGGAAAATTACCTATAGCCTTGCCACAAGGCGTAGAATTAACAGTTTCTCCTGAAAATGTAGTAACTGTTAAAGGTCCTAAAGGATCATTAACGCAAGCAGTAGATAAAGATATCATTGTTAAAGTAGAAGAGGGACAAATCATTGTTGCTCGTCCAACTGAACAAAAGAGACATAAAGCATTGCATGGTTTATACCGTTCTCTAGTAAACAACATGGTTGTTGGAGTAACGCAAGGGTATAAAGTAACGCAAGAATTAGTAGGTGTAGGTTACCGTGCTACCAATACAGGCAATACGCTGGATATGGTATTAGGTTATTCTCACCATTTTGTGTTCGAATTACCTAAAGAAATTAAAGTTACTACAACTGCAGAAAAAGGTCAAAACCCAACTATTATTTTAGAAAGTATAGACAAGCAGTTAATTGGTCAAGTTGCCGCAAAGATTAGATCTTTAAGAGCTCCAGAACCATACAAAGGTAAAGGTATTAAATTTGCTGGTGAGGTATTGAGAAGAAAAGCAGGTAAGTCAGCAGCTAAAAAATAATTAAGAAGAGTCATGGGAAAAAATAAGTCTTCAAGAAGATTAAGAATTAAAAAAGGTATCAGAATTGCCATCAGTGGCACGCCTGAAATGCCTAGACTTTCTGTGTACAGAAGTAATAAAGCAATTTACGCTCAAGTAATTGATGATTTAAACGGAAAAACTTTAGCATTTGCATCTAGCGCGAAAAACGCAGTAGCTGCAGACTTAAACAAAGTTGACCAATCAAAAGCAGTAGGTATATTAATTGCAGAAAAAGCAAAAGCTGCTGGTATAGAAAAAGTTGTTTTCGACAGAAACGGTTATTTATATCACGGAAGAATTAAATCTTTAGCAGAAGGTGCTAGAGAAGGTGGTTTACAATTCTAAAAATCAGAAAATGTCAACAGCAAATATAAAAAGAGTAAAAACTACTGATATTGAATTAAAAGACAAATTAGTAAGTATTCAGCGTGTAGCTAAAGTTACTAAAGGTGGTCGTACATTCAGTTTTTCTGCAATCGTAGTGGTTGGAGATGAAAACGGAGTAGTAGGTTTCGGTTTAGGAAAAGCGAAAGAAGTAACCGAAGCGATTGCTAAAGGTATCGACGACGCAAAAAAGAATTTAATAAAAGTGCCAATTCACAAAGGTACTGTACCTCACGAGCAATATGGTAAATATTCTGGTGGTTATGTATTCTTGAAACCAGCTTCACACGGAACAGGTGTAATTGCAGGTGGTGCAATGCGTGCAGTATTAGAAAGCGCTGGAGTTACAGACGTTTTGGCTAAGTCAAAAGGTTCTTCAAATCCACATAACGTGGTAAAAGCAACGGTAGCTGCATTAGCTAATATGAGAGATGCAATTACAGTAGCTCAACATAGAGGTGTTTCTTTAAATAAAGTATTTAACGGTTAAGAAATTATGTCGAAGATAAAAATTACACAGACCAAAAGTGTCATAGACAGAAGCCTTAGACAAAAGAAAACAATGTTTGCTTTAGGTTTAAGAAAAATGAATCAGACTGTTGAAGTAGAAGCAACTCCTCAAATTTTAGGAATGGTTGCAAAAGTAAATCATCTGATCAAAGTAGAAAATAGTTAATTGTTTTAGCCATTAGGCATAGATTCAACGAAAATGAAATTAAATAATTTAAAACCAGCTATAGGGGCAGTAAAAAGCAGCAAGCGTATTGGTAGAGGAACAGGATCTGGAAGAGGTGGAACCTCAACGCGTGGACATAAAGGTGCTGGATCTCGTTCAGGAAATTCAAGTAAGGTTGGTTTCGAAGGTGGTCAAATGCCATTACAACGTCGTATTCCTAAGTTTGGATTCAAAAATATTAACCGCATAGAGCATACAGGCATTAACCTTGATGTTTTACAAGGTTTGATTGAAAAATATAATTTAACTGTAATAGATTTAGAAGTTTTAAGATCACATGGTCTTGCATCTAAAAATGATTTAGTTAAAATTTTAGGTCGCGGAGAATTAAAAGCAAAGGTTGAAGTAAAAGCACATGCATTTACGGCAACTGCAAAAGCAGCAATCGAAGCAGCAGGTGGATCAACCGTAACTATCTAAATTCATGAAGAGATTTATAGCTACATTAACTAATATTTTTAAAATCGAAGACTTAAGGGTTCGTATTATTAATACAATTCTTTTGTTATTGATTTACCGTGTAGGTTCTTTTATCGTTTTGCCAGGAATTGATCCTTCGCTAATGAGAACAAAAACGCAAGACGGTATTTTAGGTTTATTAAATATGTTTGCTGGAGGTTCGTTTTCTCGTGCCTCTGTATTTGCATTAGGTGTAATGCCTTATATCTCTGCTTCCATTGTAGTACAGTTGTTTGGAATTGTAATTCCTTACTTCCAACGCTTACAAAAAGAAGGAGAAAGCGGCAGAAAAAAAGTAAATCAAATTACCAGATACTTAACCATCTTTATTACCGCTGGTCAAGCAATTGGTTATGTTAAAACGCAAGTACCTCCAGAGGCAATTATGGTAAATTCATTCTTGTTCTCTTTATCTTCTATTTTAATTTTAACAACTGGAACCATGTTCGTCATGTGGTTAGGAGAAAGAATTACGGATAAAGGTTTAGGAAATGGTATTTCATTAATCATCATGATTGGTATTATTGCACAATTGCCTTTAGCATTCTCTTCTGAATTAGTTTCTAGAATGGGTATGAATGGCGGTGGTTTAATTCCTTTCATTATTGAATTAGCAGCATTAGCATTCGTGGTTATTTTAGTGATTTTATTAGTACAAGGAACAAGAAAAATTCCTGTTCAATATGCTAAAAGAATTGTTGGAAATAAACAATACGGTGGTGTTCGTCAATACATTCCATTAAAAGTAAATGCAGCTGGTGTAATGCCAATCATTTTTGCACAAGCTATTATGTTCATTCCAGGAACAATGGCATCTTTCTTACCAGATTCAAGTTTTGCACAATGGATGGGTCCTAACTTAGGTAACCCAATGTCATTATCTTATAATTTATTATTCGCGTTTTTAATCATCGCCTTCACTTATTTCTATACTGCAATTACCGTAAATCCTACGCAAATGGCAGATGATATGAAACGTAATGGTGGTTTTGTACCCGGTATTAAACCAGGCAGAAAAACAGGTGAATTTATAGACGGTGTTATTTCTCATATTACTTTACCAGGTTCTATCTTCTTAGCAATTGTGGCTATCATGCCTTCGATCGCTGTGATGTTAGGCATCAACAGTCAGTTTGCACATTTTTACGGTGGAACCTCTTTGTTGATTATGGTTGGAGTTGTTTTAGATACTTTACAACAAATTGAAAGTCATTTATTAATGCGTCACTATGATGGATTAATGAAAACTGGAAGAATAAAAGGTCGCACACCAGCGGGTGCTGCAGCCATATAATATCCGCGTAATTGTATGATTACTTACAAAAGCGCAGAGGAAATAGAATTAATTAGAGAGAGTTCTTTACTTGTTGGCAAAGCCTTAGCAGAGGTTGCAAAAATAATTCGACCAGGTATTACACCTTTAGAATTAGATAGAAGAGCGGAAGAGTTTATCCGTGATTCAAATGCAATCCCAGCGTTTAAAGGTTACGGAGATTTTCCAAATACATTATGTATTTCATTGAACGATGTAGTTGTTCACGGAATCCCTTCTTCAAAAGCACTTATCGACGGCGACATTGTTTCTGTAGATTGTGGTGTTTTGAAAAATGGATATTATGGTGATTCAGCTTATACATTTGAAATCGGTGAAGTACCAGCTGCAATTAAGCAGTTGTTAATGGTAACAAAGGAAAGTTTATACAAAGGAATTGAAAAAGCGATTGAGGGAATGAGAATTGGTGATGTTGGCTTCGCTGTTCAAGAACATGCAGAAAAATTTGGTTACGGGGTTGTACGAGAAATGGTCGGTCACGGAATAGGAAAAAACTTGCATGAAAAACCAGAAGTTCCGAATTATGGAAAAAGAGGCGCTGGAATAAAATTAATGGAAGGTTTAGTGATTGCCATTGAACCTATGATTAATTTAGGGAAAGCACCCATTTTTCAAGATAATGATGGATGGACAATAAGAACAAAAGACGGTAAAGTATCCGCTCATTTTGAGCATACCATTGCAGTTAAAAAAGGAAAAGCAGATATACTTTCCTCATTTGAGTTTGTAGAAGAAGTATTAAATAAAAAATAAAATTAATGGCGAAACAAGCCTCCATAGAACAAGATGGTGTAATTAGAGAAGCATTGTCAAACGCAATGTTTAGGGTCGAGTTGGAAAACGGACACGAAATAATTGCACACATTTCAGGAAAAATGAGAATGAATTATATTAAAATTCTTCCTGGAGATAAAGTAAAATTGGAGTTATCGCCATACGATTTATCGAAAGGCAGAATTACTTATCGATACAAATAATTAAGCTAGCAATAGCAAAAAATAAAAGGATTAAAAAAATTATAAAATAGCTAAAGATGAAAGTTAAAGCATCAATCAAAAAGAGAAGCGTAGATTGTAAAATCATTAGACGCAATGGAAAGCTTTACGTGATAAACAAGAAGAACCCTAAGTACAAACAACGTCAGGGTTAATCCATTAATTGAAAAAAAATAAAATAGGTCGCTAAGAAATATAAATTAACAAATGGCAAGGATCGCAGGTATTGATTTACCAAAAAACAAAAGAGGAGAAATAGGTTTAACATACATTTATGGTGTTGGCCGTTCTACTGCACAACGTATTTTGAAAGAAGCAGGTATTGATTTCAATACTAAGGTTCAAGAATGGTCGGATGATCAATTGACGGCTATTCGTAATATCATCAATGATCAAATTAAAGTGGAAGGTGCACTTCGTTCAGAAGTTCAATTGAACATTAAGCGTTTGATGGATATTGGATGTTACAGAGGTTTACGTCACAGAAAAGGACTTCCAGTGCGTGGTCAAAGAACTAAGAACAACTCTAGAACTCGTAAGGGTAAACGTAAGACAGTTGCAGGTAAGAAAAAAGCAACTAAGTAATCGTAATTAATTATGGCAAAGACAGGTAAAAAAGTTACTAAAAAAAGAGTAGTAGTGGTTGAACCAATTGGTGAAGCACACATTAGCGCTACTTTTAACAATATCATTATTTCATTAACCAACACACAAGGTCAAGTTATTTCTTGGGCATCTGCTGGTAAAATGGGATTCAAAGGTTCAAAGAAAAACACTCCTTATGCAGCCCAAATGGCAGCAGGCGAATGTGCTAAAACTGCACATGATCTTGGCTTAAGAAAAGTAGAGGTTTTTGTTAAAGGACCAGGTTCGGGACGTGAGTCGGCTATCCGTACCATTCAAAACTCTGGAATAGAAGTGACGCTTATCAAAGACATCACTCCACTTCCACACAATGGATGTCGTCCTCCGAAAAAGAGAAGAGTATAATTAATTACAATAAAATGTGGTATTCGAGAGGACATCACATTTTGTTTATTTAAAAAGATAATATAGTTATACTGAATGCCGAGGTGGTATTCAGCTAAGATTAACTAAAACAACAAACAATGGCAAGATACACAGGACCAAAATCGAAAATCGCTCGTAAGTTTCGTGAAGCAATTTACGGACCAGACAAAGCATTAGAAAGAAAAAATTATCCACCAGGACAACATGGTTTGTCTAAGAAGCGTGGAAAGCAATCTGAATATGCTATCCAGTTAATGGAAAAGCAAAAAGCTAAATACATCTATGGTGTATTAGAAAAACAGTTCGAAAACTTATTCGGCAAAGCACATCGTAAGCATGGTATTACTGGTGAAAACTTATTGAAATTTTTAGAGGCTCGTTTAGATAACACTGTTTACCGTTTAGGTATTGCAGGTTCGCGTCGTGCAGCTCGTCAATTAGTTTCTCATAAGCATGTTTTAGTGAATGGTGATATTGTAAATATTCCATCTTACACTTTGCGTCCAGGAGATGTTATTTCTGTTAGAGAGAAATCAAAAGCATTAGAAGCGATCAACGAAGCAGTAGCAACTACAAGAGTAGCTAAATACTCTTGGTTAGCATTTGATAGTGCAGCAATGTCAGGAACATTCCTTTCAATGCCAGATCGTGCAGATATTCCAGAGAACATCAAAGAACAATTAATTGTCGAGTTGTACTCTAAATAATTTCTATTAGCATAAAAAACAATAGCTCAAAAGGCTAAACAATTAAAAGATTAATATAACATTTAAACATAAATTAATGGCCATATTAGCATTCCAAAAACCGGATAGAGTAATTATGCAGAAGTCTACGGATTTCGATGGATCGTTTGAATTTCGTCCATTGGAGCCAGGTTTCGGTATAACTATCGGTAATGCATTAAGAAGAATTTTACTTTCTTCGCTTGAGGGTTACGCTATTACATCAGTAAAGTTCTCTGGAGTTTCTCATGAGTTCTCTACCATTAAAGGTGTAGTAGAAGATGTTACAGACATTATCCTTAACTTGAAGCAAGTACGTTTCAAAAAAACTGGCGATAGCGGCGACTCTGAAAAAATATTCGTTGTTATTAAAGGTCAAGACGCTTTCAATGCAGGCGACATCACTAAGTTTTCTAATAACTTTACAGTATTAAACCCTGATTTAGTTGTTTGCAATATGAATCCAAGTGTTACTTTAGAAATGGAAATTTCTGTTTCAAAAGGTAGAGGATACATTGCTGCAGAAGAAAATAAAAACGAAAATGCCAATGTAGGTGTAATCGCAATCGATTCAATTTACACTCCAATTAAAAATGTTAAATATAGCATTGAAAATTACCGTGTAGAACAAAAAACAGATTACGAAAAACTAATCATTGATATTTCTACTGATGGATCTATTCATCCAGAAGAAGCATTAAAAGAAGCAGCTAAAATTTTGATTCAACACTTTATGTTGTTCTCAGACGAGCGTATCATGTTAGAGACGCAAGCGAAAGAACAAACAAACGAAGTAGACGAAGAAATTTTACACATGCGTAAGATTCTTAAAACTGAATTAGTAGATATGGATTTATCGGTAAGAGCATTGAATTGCTTGAAAGCTGCTGATATTCGTACATTGGCTGATTTAGTAACTTACGATGTTGCTGACATGTTGAAATTCAGAAACTTTGGTAAAAAATCATTGACTGAAATTCAAGAGTTAGTAAAATCAAAAGGATTATCTTTCGGCATGAATCTTTCGAAATTTAAATTAGACGAAGAATAAAAATTCCGGTCGAACGCAAGTTCGATTTAACTAAATGTTAACTATGCATAAATCCTCCGCTCAGACGGAACGGTATGCAGCAATAAAAAGAAAATGAGACACGGTAAGAAAATTAACCACTTAGGCAGAACAACACCACATAGAAAAGCGATGCTTGCAAATATGGCTTGTTCTTTAATTTTACATAAACGCATTACAACAACAGTTGCAAAAGCAAAAGCGTTGCGTACTTATGTAGAGCCTTTGTTGACTAAATCAAAAGACGATAGCACAAACTCTAGAAGAGTTGTATTTAGCTACTTGCAAGACAAAGACGCTATTACTACTTTATTCAGAGAGATCGCAGTGAAAATTGCAGATAGACCAGGAGGATATACTCGTATCATTAAAACGGGTAATAGAATTGGTGATAATGCAGATATGTGTTTTATTGAATTAGTTGATTATAATGAATTAATGCTTTCATCTAAAGCAGGTAAAACTGAAAAAGCAACCACTCGTCGTGGTCGCGCTAAGAAAAAAGCAGACGAGCCAGCGGCAGTAGCAGCTCCAGTTGTAGCAGCAGCTCCAGCAGAAGAAATTGCACCTGCAACCGAGGAGTCAAATTCAACAGAAGAATAATCTTTCAAGATAATTTTAAAGCCGCGATACCCTCGCGGCTTTTTTTTTGATATTTTAATTAAATATGGCGGTCAATTATTTTTTTTATTCATTTCTTAATCGCATTTTTAATCTTTGCTAAAAAACAATAAATGAATCGCATCGTACTATTATTTGCTACCATTGCCACGCTACTTTCGGCATGTTCGACAGAATTTGATGTAACGGCACCCTATAAAGAAATTCCAGTAGTTTTCGGAATCCTCAATAAAGACGAAGCCGTTCAATATATCAAAATCAATAAGGCTTATTTGAACGACGAAGGAAGTGCCATCATTGCAGGTTCTGTGCCCGATTCAAATATTTATCCTTATCCAATTGAAGCAAAATTGTACGCAAGTTATACTCCAATAACAGATGCGAATATTAAATACATTGACAGTGTTGTGTTAGACACCGTTCATTTAAATAAAGAGGCGGGAAGTTTTAATGCCAATAATATTTTTTACAAAACACCTGCTGGCTTTAAAGTTAAATATACAATCATTAACAGAGACACTACTTGGGCTAACTATCAAATTATAGTGAGAAGAAAATCGGATGGCAAATTAATTGCCAAATCTCGCACGCCCATTGTGGCAGATTTTTTATTCAGTGGCACGCAAAACGAAGTCAAATTATATAATCGTTTCACTAAAATTTATTTAAACCATACCTTCAGTTGGAATGGCGCTATCAATGGAAAAATGTATACTACTTTTTTACGATTTAAGTTTAGAGAAGTAGACGATTTAGCTGGCACCTCTGAAGAAAAATATGTAGACATGCCGATGTTTGAAAATATCAAAACGAGTAATTCAATTGGTACTTCAAAAATTTCTTATACTTTGTCTGGCGAAGCATTCTTTACTTTTTTACAAGCCAAATTAGACCCGCTCACGAGCCCATCTGCTCGCAGAGAATACATTGCACCACTTGAGCTTTATTTCAACGTAGCGGGCGAGGAATTGACTAAATACATAGAAATTAACAATGGTTCGGGTGGCTTAAACGATATCCGTCCAGAGTATAGCAATGTGGAAGGTGGACTGGGTATTTTTTCTAGTCGAATGGGTAAGGTATTTAACCAACTGAGTAAAACTAATTTAAGTCAAGATGCCATTTATTGTTTGAAAGAAGGTGACATTACGGGTCGCGGAGCCGGAACCGCAAACGACTTAGGCTTTAGGTAAGTATTTAATGCCAATGGCATTCAATTTATGACAAAACGACATAGAAAAATGTCGTTTTTTTCATTTATAAGCCAATGATACCGGTAAAACAGTCAGTTTTTAGGATTGGCACAAGCATTGTATATCAATAAGAAATTGAACAAAATAAATTCAAGTATATGTCAAAAATTATCGGAATCGATTTAGGAACAACCAACTCATGCGTTGCCGTAATGGAAGGAAATGAGCCAGTAGTAATTCCAAATTCAGAAGGAAAAAGAACAACCCCATCTATCGTGTCATTTGCAGATAATGGGGAGCGTAAAATTGGTGATCCAGCAAAAAGACAAGCGATCACAAATCCACGTAAAACGATTTATTCAATTAAGCGTTTTATGGGAAATTCATTTTCAGAAGTTACAAAGGAATTGGAAAGAGTTCCTTATGCAGTAGTTAAAGGAGATAATAATACACCGCGTGTACAAATTGATGACCGCATGTATACGCCTCAAGAATTATCTGCTATGATTTTGCAGAAAATGAAAAAAACAGCCGAAGATTATTTAGGCTATGAAGTGAAAGAAGCAGTGGTAACAGTGCCAGCTTATTTCAATGATGCACAAAGACAAGCAACCAAAGAAGCAGGCGAAATTGCAGGATTAAATGTTCGTAGAATTATCAACGAACCTACTGCAGCAGCTTTAGCTTATGGCTTTGATAAATCACAAAAAGACATGAAAATTGTGGTGTTCGACTGTGGTGGTGGAACGCACGACGTGTCGGTATTAGAATTAGGTGGTGGCGTGTTCGAAGTAAAATCTACCGACGGTGATACACACTTAGGTGGTGATGACTTTGACCATGTAATTATTGATTGGTTAGCTGCAGAATTTAAAGCAGAAGAAAACATCGACTTGACAAAAGATCCGATGGCATTACAACGCTTAAAAGAAGCAGCTGAAAAAGCGAAGATTGAATTATCATCTACTACGCAATCAGAAATTAATTTACCATATGTAACCGCTGTAGACGGTGTGCCTAAACATTTAGTGCGTACTTTAACAAGAGCAAAATTCGAATCATTGGCTGATTCATTGATCAAGCGTACTATCGAGCCTTGTAAATCTGCATTGAAAAATGCTGGTTTATCAACTTCGGATATTGATGAAGTGATTTTAGTTGGAGGTTCAACACGTATTCCTGCGATTCAAGAAGCGGTAGAAAAATTCTTTGGTAAAGCACCTTCTAAAGGAGTAAATCCTGACGAAGTAGTGGCTATTGGAGCGGCAATTCAAGGTGGTGTATTAACAGGTGATGTAAAAGATGTCTTATTATTAGATGTTACTCCACTTTCTTTAGGTATCGAAACTATGGGCGGTGTATTCACTAGATTAATTGAATCTAATACCACAATCCCTTCTAAAAAATCGGAAGTATTTTCAACTGCATCAGATCAACAACCATCGGTAGAAATCCATGTATTACAAGGAGAGCGCCCAATGGCAAATCAAAATAGAACCATTGGTCGTTTCCATTTAGATGGTATTCCACCAGCACCAAGAGGCGTGCCTCAGGTAGAAGTTACTTTTGATATAGATGCAAACGGTATTTTAAATGTAAGTGCGAAAGATAAAGGAACAGGCAAAGAGCAAAAAATTCGTATTGAAGCAAGTTCTGGATTATCTGATGAGGATATTCAAAAAATGAAACGCGAAGCAGAAGAAAATGCAGAAGTAGATCGTAAAACAAAAGAAGAAGCAGATTTAATTAACGCAGCCGATTCATTGATTTTCACAACAGAAAAACAATTGAAAGAATACGGTGAAAAATTATCTGCTCCTAATAAAGAAGCGATTGAAGCGGCACTTGCTAAATTAAAAGAAGCGCATACTGCTAAAAATTTCGAAGAGTTGGCAACAGCACAGGAAGCTTTAAACGCAGCATGGACAGCAGCTTCGGAAGAATTGTATAAAGCAACGCAAGAAGCAGGAGCAGCTGGAGAAAATCCAGGAGCAGGTCCAGAAGCTAGCACAGACGATAATGTACAAGATGTAAATTTCGAAGAAGTAAAAGAAGACGAAGCAAAGTAATTTGCATCAACAATAGCATAAAAAAAGCCTCCGAATTTTCGGAGGCTTTTTTTGTTACCAAATTTTAATGCGTTGACTTTCGTCTCGCCAAAGTTTATCTCCCTTTTGAATGTTGAATGCTTTATAGAATTCATCAATATTCACGACTGGTCCATTCACTCTAAATTCACTTGGTGAATGTACATCGCTCATAATTTGTCTTGCTAAATTTTCGGGACGTCTGTTCACCATCCATGCATAACCATAGGCTAAGAAGTAACGCTGATCCGCAGTTAAGCCATTGATCATTTCGTTGTTTTTACCTTGTTTGGTTTTTTTGAATGCTTCGTATCCCATTACCACACCACCTAAATCGGCAATGTTTTCGCCCTGTGTAGCTTCGCCATTTACATGCATGCTATCTAATACTACATAGGCACTGTATTGCGCCACAATGGCTTTTGTTTTTTCAGTAAATTTTTCGCGGTCTTGTTTGGTCCACCAATCTTTTAGGTTCCCATCTTCGTCATACTGACTGCCTTGGTCATCAAAGCCATGCGTAATTTCGTGTCCAAAAGTAGAACCTCCAATAATGCCATACAAAACAGCATCGTCGGGCATTTGTCCTTCAAATCCTGGTACAATAATATTACAAGCAGGCACTACAATTTCGTTATCTACTGGATTGTAATAAGCATTGTAAGTTTGTGGCGTCATCTCCCATTCTGTTTTGTCTACGGGCTTACCATATTTTTGAATGCTTCTTTCGAAAGACCACTGGTTAATGTTTTTGATATTTGTTAAATAGGCATCGCGTGTAATTTTCACGCTCGAAAGATCTTTCCATTTATCTGGATAACCAACCTTCATACTTACTTTTGCTAATTTACTCAAGGCCTTAGTTTTGGTTTCGGCCGACATCCAGCTAAGCGTTTTAATATGATCAGCATAAACGGTTCTGATGTTTTCGCCAATTTCTAGTAATTTTTCTTTGGTACCTTTTGGTAAGTAATTAGCCACATAAATTTGCCCAACTAATTCGCCCAATGCGCCATCTGTTTGCTCTACAATTCTTTTGTAGCGCGGCTTCTGGCTTTTAGTGCCAGACATAGTTGTGCTATAAAAATTAAAATTAGCTGTTTCGAAATCTTTGTTTAAATAAGCCGCATAATTATTGATAACATTCCAAGTTAAATAGGCTTGCCAATCTGCAATAGTAAATTTAGTTAAGCTTTCTCCAAGTGCACTAACAAATTCAGGTTGTCCAACAATAACGCTATCAACATTTTTTAAACCGTAAATGGTTAAAATATTTTCGAAAGAAATGTTTTTGCTCAACTTGCTCAGTTGCGCCACCGACATTTTATTGTAGTTTTTGTATGGGTCGCGGGTGTCTGCTAATTTTCTACTAGCTTTAGCCAAAGCTGTTTCTATTTGAAAAACAGCTTTCATTTTTTGATTGGCATTATTTTGGTTTTCGCCTGCCAAAATAAATATGTTTGCAATATGCTTTTGGTATTCATTGCGAATATTAACTGTTCTAGCATCGCTGTTAAAATAATAGTCGCGCTCTGGCAAGCCTATTCCACCTTGGTATAAAGACACGGCATATTCGCTAGATTTTTTATCGTCTCTGCCCACAAATAAATTAAACAATGGCGAAACACCAATCTTATTGAGGCTTGCTATATTTTGCACCAAGCCGTTTAAATCTTTAATTGCGGCAATTTGGTTTAATTCTTCTTGTAATGGTTGGATACCAAGTTTTTCAATGGTGATGGTGTCCATACCACTTGAATAGAAGTCGCCTATTTTTTGTTCATTGCTACCTTCGGCTGCGTCTTTTGCTGCCGCTGCTTTTTGGCAGATAGCAAAAACAGTACTGTTAATGGTATCTTGAATGGTTCTGAAAATGCCGTTACTATTTTCTGTACTAGGTATAGGATTATTTTTAAACCAATTGTTATTGGCATATAGAAAAAAGTTTTCGCCAGCACTTGAGGTGCTGTCTATATGATTAACAATAGGATCGGATGCTTTATCAATGGTTTTTTGGGAACAAGCAGTGATGAATAAAACACTTGCTGCTAATATTATTTTTTTCATAAGATTATTTTAAATATTTAAAGTCTTGGCCATTTTTTATCACCAATAACGATTCGTAAATTAATTGAATTACATTTTCTACGTCTTCTTTATGAATCATTTCTACGGTAGTATGCATGTATCTTAAAGGCAATGAAATCAATGCAGACACTACGCCATCGTTTGAATAAGCAAAGGCATCGGTATCGGTTCCGGTAGATCTCGATGAGGCTTGTCTTTGAAAAGGAATGTTATTTTTTTCGGCAGTTTCAATAATTAATTTATTTAAATTTAATTGTACCGCAGGCGCATAAGATACTACAGGCCCTTTACCACAGGCCAAATCGCCTTGGGTAATTTTACTAATCATTGGCGTGCTGGTATCGTGTGTTACATCGGTAACAATCGCTACATTTGGTTTAATTTTATGTGCAATCATTTCGGCGCCACGCAATCCAATTTCTTCTTGAACCGAATTAACAATGTATAAACCGAATGGTAATTTCTTTTTATTTTCTTTTAATAACCTAGCTACTTCTGCAATCATGAATCCACCTGCTCTATTGTCTAAAGCCCTACCCACATAATAGCGATCGTTCAAGGTCATGAATTCGTCTACGAATGTGACCACGCAACCTACATGTATTCCTTTTTTCTCTACTTCTTCTTTGCTAATGCAACCGCAATCAATAAAAATATTTTTTAAAGAAGGAGCTTCTTCTTTTTCGCCACTTCTGGTATGAATGGCTGGCCAGCCAAACACGCCATTTACAATGCCATTGTCGGTATGAATATTTACACGCATAGAAGGAGCAATCTGGTGATCCGAACCACCATTGCGAATGACATAAATTAAACCATCGCTGGTGATGTAATTAACATACCAAGAAATTTCGTCGGCATGCGCTTCGATCACCACTTTATAAGGCGCCTTTGGATTAATAATACCCACGGCAGTTCCATAATTATCTACATAAGTTTCGTCTACTAATGGGCGAATATAATCTAGCCAAATTTTTTGACCGCTTTTTTCGTAAGAAGTTGGAGAGGCGTTGTTGATGTATTTTTCAAAAAATGCAATCGACTTAGCGTTGGTTACAATTTTTGTTTTGCTTGCCGTTTTTGCTGCAGGCTTAGTAGTAGTTTTTTTTGCCATGATGGATTTATTTTTTACAATGGAATATTGCCATGTTTTTTTCTTGGGTTTTTAACTGCTTTATTTTCTAGCATTTTAAATGCTTTAATTAATTTATTTCTAGTTTCAGAAGGTTCAATCACTTCGTCTACAAAGCCTCTTTCTGCTGCTCTGTATGGGTTTGCAAAGAGATCCGAATATTGTTTTTCTTTTTCTAACCATTTTGCTTGCGAATCGCTTGCTTCCGAAATTTCTTTTTTGAAAATAATTTCTGCGGCACCTTTTGCGCCCATCACTGCAATTTCTGCACTTGGCCAAGCATAATTCATGTCTGCTCCAATATGCTTCGAATTCATCACGTCGTAAGCGCCACCATAGGCTTTTCTGGTAATGACCGTAATGCGAGGAACGGTGGCTTCGCAAAATGCATATAATAGTTTGGCGCCATTGGTGATGATGGCGTTCCATTCTTGATCGGTGCCTGGTAAAAAACCGGGTACATCTTCAAATACTAACAATGGAATATTAAAGCAATCACAAAATCTAACAAATCTTGCTGCTTTTATTGAAGCGTTGTTATCGAGTACGCCAGCTAAGAACATTGGCTGATTGGCAACAATACCAATGCTTTTGCCGGCTAAGCGACCAAAACCAACCACAATATTTTCTGCGTAATTTTTATGTACTTCTAAAAAAGAATCCGCATCAATTACCTCTGCAATTACTTCGCGTATATCGTAAGGTTGATTGGCGTTTTCAGGAATGATGTTATTTAGCTTTGCCCTTGTTTCGTTAGCCGCTTCGTATGGAATTGAAGGAGCTGCTTCGTCGCAATTTTGCGGCATAAAGCTCAACAATTTTTTGATGTGCTCAATGCATTCAATTTCATTGGCACAAGCAAATTGGGTAACGCCAGATTTAGTTGAATGCGTAGATGCGCCGCCTAATTCTTCGGCACTTACTTCTTCGTGCGTAACTGTTTTCACCACATTTGGTCCAGTTACAAACATGTAAGATGTGTTTTCGACCATTAAAATAAAATCAGTGATGGCAGGAGAATACACTGCACCTCCGGCGCAAGGGCCCATGATGCCAGATAGCTGAGGGATTACACCCGAAGCCATAGTATTGCGATAAAAAATATCTGCATAGCCACCTAAAGACACAACACCTTCTTGGATTCTAGCGCCTCCCGAATCGTTCAAGCCAATTAAGGGTGCGCCATTTTGTAAGGCCAAATCCATGATGCGACAAATTTTTTCGGCATGTGTTTCGGAAAGCGAACCACCAAAAACAGTAAAGTCTTGAGAAAAAATATAAGTGGTACGACCATTAATAGTGCCGTATCCAGTTACCACGCCATCGCCTAAGTATTGCTCGTTTTCTAATCCAAAATCTTTAGAACGATGAGTAACCATCATGCCAATTTCTTCGAAAGAACCTTCGTCTACTAAAAAGTGAATACGCTCTCTGGCGGTTAATTTTCCTTTTTTATGTTGGGCATCAATTCTCGCTTGGCCTCCACCTAAAACAGCAGCCGCTTTTTTTTCGTTTAGTAATGCTAATTTCTTTTCCATTTAATTTTTTATGATTAAAAATGAATTATTCTTTGTCCATAAATGGATAACGGTAATCTTTTGCTGGATCAAATGTTTCTTTGATGGTTCTTGGAGAAACCCATCTCAATAAATTAATCATCGAGCCTGCTTTATCGTTCGTGCCCGAACCTCTTGCGCCACCAAAGGGTTGTTGCCCAACAACAGCGCCTGTACATTTATCATTGATGTAAAAATTACCTGCCGCATTTTCTAATTTTCTGGTAGCTAATTCAATTGCATAACGATCTTGTGCAATGATAGCGCCAGTTAAAGCATAGATAGAAGTAGTATCTACGATGTCTAAAGTTTCTTCGAATTTGGCATCATCAAAAATATGAATGGTTAATACAGGTCCGAATAATTCTTCGCACATGGTGACATATCTTGGATCTTGTGCAACAATAATTGTTGGTTCGATAAAATAGCCAACAGATTTATCGTAGTTTCCTCCGGCAATAATTTCAACACTTTTATCTTGTTTTGCTGCATCGATATAAGATGCTAATTTATTGAATGATTTTTCGTCGATAACGGCATTGATAAAGTTTTCAAAATTTTCTGTACCACCCATTTTAAAAGTAGCCATATCGTGAAGAATTCTTTCTTTAATGGCAGGCCAAACTTTATTCGAAATATAAACGCGAGATGCTGCAGAACATTTTTGTCCTTGGTATTCAAATGCTCCACGCATAATGGCTACGCTGGCTGCAGCTACATCTGCCGATTCATGAACAACAATAAAATCTTTACCGCCTGTTTCACCTACAATGCGAGGATATGTTTTGTATTGATGAATGTTGTTTCCAATACTTTTCCAAATATCTTGAAAAACAGCAGTAGATCCAGTAAAGTGAATGCCTGCAAAATCGGGGTGTTTAAAAATTACTTCGCCTGCTTGAGGACCAGAAACATAAACTAAATTGATTACACCATCGGGTACACCAGCTTCTTTGAAAATTTCCATTAAAACATTGGCAGAATAAATTTGGGTATTCGAAGGTTTCCATACCACTACGTTTCCCATCATGGCTGCAGAGGTAGGTAAATTTCCTGCAATAGCAGTAAAGTTAAATGGCGTTAATGCAAACACAAAACCTTCTAAAGGTCTTTGCTCAATGCGGTTCCACATGCCCTTTCCAGAGCCAACTTGTTGTCCATAAATTTCAGACATATAGGCCACATTGTATCTTAAAAAATCAATGATTTCGCAAGCCGCGTCTATCTCTGCTTGAAATGCATTTTTAGATTGCCCCAACATAGTGGCTGCATTTAATTTATATCTGTAGGGTCCGGCAATTAAATCGGCTGCTTTTAAAAATATGGCGGCACGTTGTTCCCAAGCTAATGCTGCCCAAGCTTTTTTTGCTTTTAATGCAGCATCAATTGCTTGGCTCACATGTTTTGCTTCTCCTTTATGAAAATGCCCTAATACATGTTGGTGATCATGCGGAGGTGTAATGGTTTCTTTGTTTCCACTGCGAACCTCTTGTCCACCAATGTACATTGGAATATCTACTTGTGTAGCGCGTGCTTGTTCGATTGCTTTTTTTAGAGCGGCTCTTTCTGGACTTCCAGGAGCATAATTATAAATAGGTTCGTTTACTGGTTTTGGAACCACAAAAAATCCGTTTGACATAGTATAGTTGTTTTAAACAAACATACCCATTCTAAGGGTTTTATACAAGCTAAAAATCCGCATATTAGGTGTATTAGCGTAGTTTTTGGCTTATTTTTTTTGAATTTATACCAGCTTTTAAAGATGCCGAGCATTTTTTTATAATTTAGTATTTTGAATTCTTGAAAATTCGCCTATTTGCGAACAGTAATTTGTATATTTTTGCTTAATGAAAAAGAGGCTTCATTTTTTCTTTCCTACGTTATTTTGTTTGTTTTTGAGCATGTTTATTGCATGTGAAAAGCCTCAATTAATAGATATAGAAGGCTCTGAGCCATTTTCAAAATTAAAAGACACCGACGGGGTAGAATATATTACCGTAAAAATTGGCACACAAACTTGGATGGCAGAAAACCTCCGCACCACCAAGTATAATGATGGCAAGCCAATTCCTATGGTCACTTCAAATATTGATTGGAAAAATTTAAAAACGCCAGGCTATTGTTGGTACAATAACGATTCTGTGTTTTTTAGAACAAAATATGGAGCAATGTATAATTGGTATGCCATTAGCTCCGGAAAATTAGCGCCAAAGGGATGGAGAATACCAAGCGATTCGGATTGGTCTGTGTTAGAAAATTATTTAAAAGCGAATAATTATAATTTTAACTCAAGTAAAACCAGTAATGATTTTGCAAAATCTTTGGCGGCAAAAGTTTTTTGGTCTAGCTCTGTAGTGGTAGGTGCGGTAGGTAATGTAGACTACCCAAGTATAAGAAATAAAACAGGTTTCAATGCGTTGCCGGGTGGCTATCGACTAGAAGACGGCAGCTTTAGCAACGAAGGCAATATTGGTTATTGGTGGACCGCTACAATCAATCCTAATACAATTTCAAAAGCATGGTATCGTTATATTTATTATGATGAATCATCCGTGGGTCGTAACAATTTTCTGAAGTCGAGGGGTTATTCGATTCGTTGCGTGAAGAATTAACAATCCTTTTTCACTATCTTAGTTTTATGAATTTTTTGAGATATAGTACTTTTCCTTTTACCATGCTTTATTACCTAGTAGTGTGGTGTAGGAATAAGCTATATGATTTAAATTTTTTGTCTTCCAAAAAATATACAATACCTACCATTGGTGTTGGCAACTTAGTAGTAGGGGGTGCCGGCAAAAGCCCAACCATAGAATATCTTATTCGATTGTTATCGCCAACTTTTAAAGTCTCCACATTAAGCAGGGGATATGGAAGAAAAACAAAAGGTTTTATTCAAGCAAATGAATTTTCTAGCCCAATTGAAATTGGCGACGAGCCTACCCAATTCAAACAAAAATTTCCACTAGTCAATGTACTTGTATCTGAAAACAGACAGTTAGGGATGGAGCATTTGGCAAATGATACGCAGGTAGTTTTATTAGATGATGCATTTCAGCACAGAAAAGTGAAGCTAGGCTTATCGATTTTGTTATTTGATTATAATGCTTTATTTCAAAAAGACTGGTTATTGCCAATGGGAAATATGCGCGAACCAATTTCTTCAAAAGAGAGAGCAGATATTATTTTAATTACTAAAACACCTAAGCTGTTTTCTCCGATGGAACGCAGAAGGGTGCTTTCTTCTTTTAAAACAAACCCAAGGCAACACTTGTTTTTTTCTTATTTGAATTACAGCAATCCAGTGCCTTTAAATAGCAATCAAGCTTCCTTAGATGCTGGCTCAGCATCAACAAACACAGCAGTTCTGGCTTTAACAGGCATTGCCAATCCTACACTATTTTTAAATCACATTTCGGCAAAAAACTATAAAAATATAATTCCATTTTCTTTTCCAGATCACCACGATTTTTCTGAAAAAGATTTTCAAAAAATAAAAAAAACATTTGCAGAAATAACTGCAGTTCACAAAATTATACTAACAACAGAAAAAGATGCTATGCGTTTAAAGTACTCCAAGTACCATGCAATGATTGAGGACTTACCTATTTTTTATATTCCTATTGAGGCAGAAATACACGAACAAGACAAAGTAAAATTTGATCAATTAATTTTAAAACATGTTAGAACAAGTTAAAAATACGACGGAATATATTAAACGAATTATCGGCGACTTTGAACCCGAAATTGGAATAATTCTAGGCACGGGTCTAGGCGGCTTGGTGCAAGAAATGGAAGTTAAATATGAGCTATTGTATTCAATGATTCCAGACTTTCCGATTGCCACTGTGGAGTTCCATACAGGTAAATTAATTTTTGGAACCTTAGCAGGCAAAAATATAATTGCGATGAACGGCCGGTTTCATTATTACGAAGGTTATTCAATGAAAGAAATTACTTTTCCGGTAAGGGTAATGAAATTATTAGGTATTCAGAAAATCATTATTTCAAACGCGTCGGGTTGCTTGAATCCAGATTATAAAAAAGGCGATTTAATGGTGATTGAAGATCATATTAATTTGCAAAACGATAATCCATTGAGGGGAAGAAATTACGACAGTTTTGGTCCAAGATTTCCAGATATGAGTAGGCCCTACGACTTAGCGATGAATAGCAAAGCAATGGCCATTGCCGAGCAAGAAAATATTACGATTCATTCGGGTGTATATGTGAGCGTGAATGGACCAAATTTAGAAACAAAAGCAGAATATAAGTTTTTAAGAATGATTGGCGCTGATGTAGTAGGAATGTCTACCGTACCTGAAGTGATCGTGGCCAATCATATGCAAATACCAGTCTTTGCTATTTCAGTTATTACAGACGAAGGATTCCCAGAAATATTAAAGCCGGTATCTTTAGCCGAAATTGTTGCAATTGCGCAAAAGGCAGAACCTAAGATGACTACTATCATTAAAAAATTAATCGCAGTTGTATAAATTAAAATGATCAAAAAATTTTATAGCATTTTACTTTTTATTTTGATTAGCAAATGGTGTACTGCTGTTGCAATAGATAGTGTAAATAAATATGGCCCTAATACGGTTCGTTTTTTAACGCTTTCGGCACAAACAGCAGACACGCTTTTGTTTGAATTAATTGATACCAATTATATTGGCTTTCAAAATTTTCATCCTGCTGCAAGCAAAAATATACCCTTTCTTAATTTAGGAAATCTTGGCACTGCAACTCAATCGCTATTTTTTGAAAATACTGATCTGATTGGATTTCAAGAGGGTTGGTCTGCTTTCAATCAATATTTGACTACTACAGAAAAAATAAAGTTTTACCGAACGGCCTCTCCTTTTACACAACTCAATTATTTTTGGAATAGGAAACAAGAACAGCTATTTGCTTTTACTTTTGCACAAAATATTTCACCTCGATTAAACTACGCAGTTAATTATACTAGGTTAGTTTCTGTGGGTGATTATCAGTTACAAAAAACTGACCATTTAAATTTAGATGCTTCTATTTGGTATACTTCTAAAAATAATCGCTATAAATTTTGGTTTGCAGCCATGTCAAATAATTTAACTGCAAAAGAAAATGGGGGTGTAAAAAACGATACTATTTTTAATTCAAATCCTATATACGATCCGCTTTTCGAGCCGGTTAAATTAAGTGCAGCAAGCAATCAATTAAGACAAACCGAAATCTATTTTAAACAAAGTTATGCTTTCGGTAAAACTTATAAATTAAGTTTAGATTCTATCTCCATTGATAAAGTGGAAAATAAGCATCGGTTTTCGCATGCCATAAATTATCTCAACAAAGTGATTAATTTTAATGAAAGTAAAATTGATTCTGGGTATTATGCTAATGCATTCATTGATGCTTCGAGCACTGCAGATTACACGCAAATAAAAAAGTTTTCTTCGCTTCTAAGTTATGAGTATTTTAATCAGGTGCATTCGGGAAAAAGCCAATTAAAGAGCTTTACCATTAGTTTGAAAAACCAGTTGGTGCTTTTTCAAAACAATAATTTCGATACTACACTTTCCGAACATCACTTGCTAGCTACATCGGAATTTCAGTTAGCGCCAAAATTAATTTATACAGCTAGTACAGATTATATTTTTGCAGGTGTTTTTAAATCAAATTATTTTTTCAATTCTGCATTGTCTTACAATTTGTATCAAAGTAAACTTATTGCAAAACTGGGTTTTACTATTTCGAGCCAAAGCCCTGTTTTTAATGCACTTCAGACGCATAACAATCATTATCAATGGACCAATCATTTTGGAACTGTTCAAAATCAAAAGGCGTACTTACAGCTCGACATTAAATCTATCGCTGCCAGTATAAAATTCATACATCAGCAGATAGCCAACTATGTTTATTTTGATGCGCAATTTACACCAAAGCAACATTCAAGCAATATCAGCATAAATACTATTTGTCTATCAAAACAAATGGCTTGGCGTGCTTTACATTTTGACAATTATATTTATTTACAACAAAGCTCGAATCAGCAAATATTACCTCAGCCTAGCTTTCATATATATAATGCTACCTATGTGCAATTGCCTGTATTTAAAGGAGCTTTAAAACTTAGAGCGGGTTTAGATACCCGATATTATTCCGCCTATCAAGCTTATACTTATTCGCCAGCAAATATGATGTTTCATTTAGGGGCAAAAAAATTAGGAGGCTTTCCTTTAGTAGATGTTTTTGTAACCGCAAAATTAAAACGCGCGGTATTGCTATTTAAATTAGAACACGCCAATAATTTATTAAATAGCTATGGCGAAATGATGGTATCTAATTATCCAATTGCCCCTAGAACATTTAAGCTGGGCTTGCTTTGGAATTTCTACGATTAAGCGATTAGGTTTTCTGCTTCTTCTTTTTTGCCGCTGGAAATAATACATTATTTAAGATAAGTCTATATCCTGGTGAATTGGGATGTAAGCTTAAATCGGTAGGAGGGTCGCTCACTAAATGTTGGTAATCTTCGGGGTCGTGGCCTCCGTAAAATGTCCAAGTACCTTTGCCTATTTCTCCATGAATATATCTTACTTCTCCTGCTATACTAGTTTCACCTAATACGAGTACATCTGGCTTCACTAAGCTTTTTTTAAATGCGGTAGTTTGACCCATAAATCCTTTGATCACTTTTTCGTGATTCTGAGTAAGCATGCTTGGAACAGGATCCCATTTGGCAGAAAAATCAAATAAACTAAAGTAGTCGTTTTGCTCTGTTAGATTTCGATTATTAGTATTATCAATATCCGAAAATTCGTAGTTATAAGGATTGTTATCTAGTTTGAAATTTTTAAATGCAAATGTTTGTTGAAAATTTAATTTGGCCTGCGCATTTGGATCTGCATTATCTCCATCAAACATCGACTCGCAAATGTCTATACCTGCCGCAGCTAAAGCAATATCATAGCTGTCTGTACCAGAACACATGGCAAATAAAAATCCGCCACCAATAGTGAAATTTTTAATGGCAGTTGCAACAGCGAGTTTTAATTCGGAAACTTTTTTAAATCCAAGTTTTGCCGCAGTTTGCTCATTTTGTTGAACATCGTTTTGGTACCAAGCTGCATTTCGATAGGCAGCATAAAATCGTCCATATTGTCCGGTAAAATCTTCATGATGCAAATGAAGCCAATCGTATTTCGGAAGCATTCCTTTGATTACTTCTTCATCGTATATCAAATCGTATGGAATTTCGGCATAAGTTAAAACCATGGTAACAGCGTCGTCCCAGGGTAATTTATTTTTAGGGGAATACACCGCCATTTTTGGAGCCTTATCTAATTTTACGGCATCCATATTTGTTTCGGGCACGGCAATCTCTGCTAAAATTGCACTGGCTTGTACGTCGGCAATAAGATCGTAAGAAACATTTCTGATACGACATTCAGCTTCAATACTTTGGGCGTAGGGGATTAAAAAACTGCCACCTTTATAATTCAGTAGCCACCACATCGACACATCTTGCTTGAGTACCCAATAAGCGACGCCATAAGCTTTCAAATGATTGCTTTGTTTGTCATCCATTGGAATTAGTATAGATGTTGCCCTACCTATTGTAACGCAGCCTATTAAGAATAGTAGTAGAATTGTTTTTTTCATTTCTTATCGTAAAAATACTAAAACATTTTTCTACTTTTGTTGCGAACAAAAAAATAACATGAGCACTGCAATATTAAAAACAGCAAAAGGAGACTTAAAGATTGAGTTCTTCGAAAAAGATGCACCAAACACGGTTGCAAATTTCATTAAACTAGCGAAAGAAGGTTTTTACGATGGAATCACTTTTCATCGTGTCATTCCTGATTTTGTGGTTCAGGCAGGATGCCCTTATTCAAAATCTGAAGCAACCGCTTTTAAAGCAGGTTCGGGTGGACCAGGTTACATGATTGATTGTGAATTAACTGGTGAAAACCAATTTCATGATAGAGGCGTATTATCGATGGCACATGCAGGTAGAAATACGGGCGGATCGCAATTCTTTATTTGCCATAGTCGTGCAAACACTGCTCATCTAGATAGAAACCATACGGTATTTGGTAAAGTAATAGAAAATGTAGACCTAGTAGATGCTATTGCACAAGGCGATGCTATTATTGGAATAACAATAACTGAATAATCATATGAATTTAAGAGGAATTGTTTCGGTAACTGGCAAGTCAGGGTTGTATCGTGTAATTGGTCAAAATAAAGCAGGCTTTATTTTAGAGACCATGGATGGTTTGAAAAATAAATTAATTACCAATGCAAGTACAAAGCTTGCAACTTTAGAGGATATTACTGTTTTTGGTGACCAAGAAGAGGATATTACTTTAATCAGTATTTTAGAGAAAATGAAAACTGCTGCTGCTACTAATACAGTGCCGGATCCAAAAGCAGACAATAAAATATTGCGTAATTATTTTACTAGCATTGTTCCTAACCATGATGTGGAAAGGGTTTACGCTTCAGATATTAAAAAAATTATTTCTTGGTATGTGTTTCTTGCAACCTTACCCTTGTTTGATGAGGCAGCTCCAGTAGCAAACGAAGCCGCCGAATCGGATGTATAATTTGTAACAGCATCATAAAAAAACCCAAATGAACATTTGGGTTTTTTTATTTCCATATTTTAAGCATGATGATAGGGCTCTCCTTTTAAAATGCTAAAGGCTCGATAGATTTGTTCTACAAAAAACAAGCGCACCATTTGATGAGAGAAAGTCATTTTAGAAAGTGAAATTTCACCATTTGCTCTCGCTTTTATTTTTTGATCAAAACCATAAGGGCCGCCCACTACAAAGACAACCGAGCCAATCGATTGATTTTGCCAGTTGTTCATTTGTTTGCTAAAATCTACCGAGCTAAATTGTTTTCCGGTTTCATCTAAGAGCATGACTAAATCGGTATTGGTAATTTTACTTAAGATCAATTCCGATTCTTTTTCTTTTTGTTGTTCTTCGCTTAAGCTTTTAGTGTTTTTTAATTCAGGAATTTCAATTAATTGAAACTTACAATAATGTATTAATCGTTTGGCATATTTTTCTACGCCTTCAATTAAATAAGCATCATTTGTTTTACCGACAACTAAAAGGGTAATTTTCATCCGTGTAATTTTTGGGCAAAAAAAAAGGGCTGAACCCTTTTTTTTAAATTAGTTAACGCTTGCGCGTATAATGTTTAATGCACCTCCAGCCTTAAACCACTCAATTTGTTGTTGGTTATAAGTATGGTTAACCATAATTGTTTCGTTGCTTCCATCTGCATGGTTTAAACAAATGCTCAGTTGTTTGCCTGGCGCAAATTCGTTTAATCCATTAATGTCAATGCTATCATCTTCTAAAATTTTATCGTAATCGGCATTGTTTGCAAAAGTTAAGGCAAGCATACCTTGTTTCTTTAAATTTGTTTCGTGAATTCTAGCAAATGATTTTACCAAAATTGCACGAACACCTAAATGACGAGGTTCCATAGCTGCGTGTTCTCTAGAAGAACCTTCTCCATAATTCTCATCACCAACTACAATCGATCCAATACCAGCTGCTTTGTATGTACGCTGTGTTGCAGGAACTGCGCCATATTCGCCGGTTAATTGATTTTTTACCGTATCTGCTTTATCGTTGAAATAGTTAATGGCACCAATCAACATATTATTCGAAATATTATCTAAGTGTCCGCGGAATTTTAACCATGGACCAGCCATAGAAATATGATCGGTAGTACATTTCCCTTTGGCTTTAATTAATAATTTTAAGCCTTTGATATCTTGTTTTTCCCAAGCTGCAAATGGTGCAAGCAATTGTAATCTGCTAGAGTTTTCTGCTACCAGCACGGTTACTTTACTTCCATCTGCTGCGGGCGCTTGGTATCCTGCGTCTTCCACTGCAAAGCCTTTGATGGGTAATTCAATTCCTTTAGGCTCATCTAATTTAACTTGTTCGCCTTTTGAATTAATTAGCGTGTCTGTTAAAGGATTAAAAGTTAAATCACCTGCAATCGCTAAAGCGGTTACTATTTCTGGTGAGGCAACAAAAGCAAAAGTATTCGGATTACCGTCTGCGCGTTTGGCAAAATTTCTATTGAACGAAGTGATGATTGAATTTTTTTCTTGTTTTTCTGCGCCATGTCTAGCCCATTGTCCAATGCATGGTCCGCAAGCATTGGCAAGTACCACACCACCCATAGCAGCAAAAGTGGCTAAATAGCCATCTCTGTCTACCGTATAGCGTACTTGCTCGGAGCCAGGAGTAATAGTATATTCTGATTTTGCTTGCAAGTGTTTATCCACTGCTTGTTGTGCAATAGATGCTGCCCTTGAAATATCTTCGTAAGAAGAATTGGTACAAGAACCAATTAATCCAACTTCTAATTTTGCTGGCCAATTATTTTCTTTTACTGCTGCAGCAAATTTAGAAATGGGCCAAGCTAAATCTGGCGTAAATGGTCCGTTAATTTGTGGCTCTAATGTTGACAAATCAATTTCAATTAATTCGTCAAAATAATTTTCAGGATTGGCATATACTTCTGCATCACCTGTTAAATGATGAGCTACTTTATCTGCTAGGTCAGCTATGTCAGCACGATCGGTGCCTCTTAAATAAGCAGCCATTTTTTCGTCGTATCCAAAAATTGAAGTGGTAGCACCAATCTCTGCACCCATATTACAAATGGTTCCTTTTCCTGTACAAGATAATGATAGCGCACCTTCGCCAAAATATTCTACAATGGCACCTGTTCCACCTTTTACCGTTAAGATTCCAGCTACTTTTAAAATCACATCTTTTGCAGAAGTCCAACCAGATAATTTACCTGTTAATTTAATGCCGATTAATTTTGGAAATTTTAATTCCCAAGGTAAGCCAGCCATTACATCACAAGCATCTGCACCACCAACACCAATGGCAATCATGCCTAAGCCACCAGCATTAACTGTGTGAGAGTCTGTACCAATCATCATACCTCCAGGGAATGCATAATTTTCTAAAACCACTTGGTGAATAATTCCGGCACCTGGTTTCCAAAAACCAATACCATATTTATTAGAAACAGAAGCTAAGAAATCATAAACTTCTTTGTTCTGAGAATTTGCTGTGGCTAAGTCGGCGTTTGCACCTTCTTTTGCTTGAATTAAATGGTCGCAATGAGCAGTAGAAGGAACCGCTACTTTTGCTCTACCTGCTTGCATAAATTGCAATAAAGCCATTTGAGCAGTTGCATCCTGCATCGCCACTCTATCCGGAGCAAAATCTACGTAAGACTTACCTCTGCTATAGGCTTCTGTAGCACTTTCCCATAAATGGGCGTATAATATTTTTTCGGTTAAAGTGAGGGGTTTGTTAACAATTTTGCGAGCAGCGTTCACTTTCGCGTCAAGGTTTGCATAAACCTTTTCAATCATTTCTATATCAAATGCCATAATAATTTATTTTCTACCGCGAATTTAGGATAAATTATTATTTTTTTTCGATCAATTTTGCATTTGTTTATTTGATAATTTCGAATCGAAAACCTTGTTTTAATAGGGCTTCTATGGATCTTGGTAGTGATTCTTTGAGATTGGCGTATGCTTTCAGGCTATCGTGAAAAACGATAATAGCGCCATCGCTTGTATGCTTAAGCACATTCTGAAAGCATTTTTCGGGGCTGCTTTTTTGATCAAAATCGCCACTTAATACATCATACATCACAATTTTGAACTTTTCTTGGAGTAGTTTGATTTGACTTCTTTTAATTCTGCCATAAGGAGGGCGGAATAAGTTTGTTTTAAAATAAGATTCGCAGGCAAGCGTATTTTGCTGATAAACTTTTTTATCCGTTTTCCAGCCATTTAAATGGTTAAATGTATGGTTTCCAATAGCATGCCCTGCTTTTACAATTTCTTCAAATACGCCAGGGTGTTTTTGAACATTATTGCCAATACAGAAAAAAGTTGCTTTAATTTGGTATTGCGCAAGCACTTTCAATACATAGGGTGTTACCTCTGGAATTGGTCCGTCATCGAAGGTTAAATATACCACCCCTTTTTGCGTAGGAATATCCCAAATTAGATTGGGATATAATGCTTTTAGTAATTTGGGTGTTTTGCTGAGGTACATCAAGTAAAAAAAATGTTACGGTAATTTAGCAATTTATTAAGGATATGGAGCTAAATTACTATATTTTTGCAGTTCAAATTATATTTTTGTTTCTGAAATATGAAAAAAAAGATTTTACTCTTATGGACTGCCTGTTTTGGATTTGGCTGTGCCCAGTTGCAAGCCCAAAGCCAAGCTTGGTCTTTAGAAAATTGCATTAGTTATGCCCTCGAAAATAATTTAACCATCAAGCAATATAAATTGAATGTCGATTTGGCATCTATCGATTTGGATCAAAGCAAGAATGCGCTATTGCCATCTGTAAATGCAAGCGCATCTAATTCAAAAAATTATGGTTTGTCTGTTAATCCAGTAACCAGTTCGTCGAGTTTCAGTAGCTACAATTCTTTCTCAACGGGCATCAATTCACAAGTCACTATTTTTGGTGCCGGACAAAAACTTTACAATTACCAAGCGCAGACTTTCGATTTAGCGGCAGAGCGAGCGAGTTTAGCTAAAATCAAAAACGACATTACGCTAACAGTAATTAATTATTATTTAAATGTATTGTACAATCAAGACCTAACGCTTGTTTCGCAAGAGCAATTAAAAATAAGTTTACAACAATTCGAAAGGGCGAATAAAAATTTTGAAGTAGGAAATAGCACACAGGGAGATTTATTAGAAAGTAAAGCGCAATTAGCAAGAGACCAATTGAATTTAACCAATGCAGAAAATCAATTAGCGATTGCAAGGCTAAATTTATTGCAGTTATTAGATAGAGATCCTGCAGAAGTCATGTTGATTGAAAAGCCAGCAAATTTAATTCCTGCCTTAGATAAAAGCGAGCAGTATCAATTTACTGCGGTATATCAGGCTGCTGCAGAAAAACTGCCAGATGTTAAACTATACGATTTTAGATTTCAATCTGCGGCTAAAAGTGTGGCAATCAGTAAAGCGGTTTTATTTCCTAGTTTAAGTTTTGGTGCAGGCCTTAATTCAAATTATGTTTCATTAGCACAAGAAAATTTTAAAGGTCAATTGCAAGATAACTTTGGGCAGTATTGGGGATTCAGTTTAAATGTGCCCATTTTCAATAGTAGAAATGCCAATGCTAATTTAAAAAGAGCGAAAATAAATTTAGCCAATGCCAATATCAATACGCAAACAGCTAGGCTGAATTTAAGTAAATCTATAGCGCAAGCTTTAACAGATTTAAAAGCTGCTGAAAAAAAATATGAGTCAACGGCAAATAGTAATGTTGCCCTTAAAGAATCTTTTAAATATAATCAACAAAAATTCGAAGTTGGATTAATCAATGCAGTTGATTTTATCATATCAAAAAATAACTTAGCAAAGTCTGAAGCCGAACGCGTGCAAGCATTGTACGAGTTAATACTCAGACAAAAGCTTGTCGATTTTTATTTAGGAATTCCATTGTCATTTTAAAACAAAAAACATGTTGAACAAGAAAAATAATTTAATTAAATATTTAGTAATTGCAGTGGTAGTGTTAATTGCATTTGTAATTACTGGCAAAAAAATGGGATGGATTGGCGGTGTGGCTAATCAAAAAGTAGCAGTTGAAAAAGTTTCACTTAGAACAATTGTAGAAACTGTTTCTGCTAGTGGAAAAATTCAACCAGAAATAGAAGTGAAAATATCTTCAGATGTTTCTGGCGAAATTGTTTCTTTAATGGTTAAAGAGGGCCAAAAAGTTAAGCGTGGACAACTGCTTTGCAAAATTAGACCAGATATCTATGAATCTTATTTAGACAGGGCTTCGGCAGCTTTAAATACTTCAAAAGCGAATTTATCAAATGCAGAAGCACGATTTATTCAAACCGAACAAGCATACGAAAGAAACTCAAAACTCATAAAAGATAAAATTATTTCTGAAGCAGATTTTGAAGTGATAAAAAGTAATTATTTATCGGCAAAAGCAGATGTGCAAGCAGCAAAGTTTAATGTTAAAAGTGCAGAGGCATCTGTAAAAGAAGCAAAAGATAATTTATTTAAAACAACAGTGTTTTCTCCTGTAGATGGAACCGTTTCTAAATTAAATGTAGAATTAGGCGAGCGTGTATTAGGAACTTCTCAAATGACGGGTACCGAAATTATGCGCATTGCTAATTTAAATTCTATGGAAGTAAGTGTAGATGTGAACGAAAACGATATCAATCGATTGTCTATTGGAGATACGGCAACAGTAGAAGTAGACGCTTTTCTTGATCAGCATTTTAAAGGAGTGGTTACTGAAATCGCAAACTCTGCAAGTGTTGTAGGTGCTAGCGCAGACCAGGTTACTAATTTTCCGGTTAAGATTAGAATTTTGAGCGAGTCATATGCAAAATTAAATAGCAAAGACAAAAATTTAGCATCACCATTAAGACCAGGATTATCTGCAACCGTAGAAATTCAAACAGAAAAAACAATTAATATTTTAACTGTCCCAATTCAATCTGTTACGACAAGAGAAGATTCTGTAGACGATAAAAATATTGCTACTACAGCAGTTGTAGCAAGTACTTCGAGTATGAAAGAATTTGTTTTTGTAATAGAAAACAATAAAGTAATTAAACTTCCAGTGAAGACCGGTATTCAAGACGATATGTATATTGAAATTAAAGAGGGTTTAAAAGAAGGACAGGAAGTGGTGGTTGCACCATATTTAGCAATTTCTAAAATGTTAAAAGATGGAATGCAAATAGAAATAGTGACCAAAGAAGACTTATACACATCGGACGAGAAGAAGTAGCTTAGTTTTTTGGCTTTGTATTTCAATTTTGGTATTTTCGTGCTTAAAGTAGACTATGCAGCAAATTAATAAAGAAGCTAAGATTGCCGTAATTGGTGGTGGAAGTTGGGCTACAGCCTTAGTAAAGATTCTTTGCGATAACCAAGCAGATGTAACCTGGTGGATGAGAAATGAAGAGGCGGTTACACACATTCAAGCTTTTGGTAGAAATCCTCATTATTTATCATCGGCAGAAATAAGCATTTCGAAAGAGCGAGTAAGAACAGATTTAAAGGCCACCATCGCTGCTTCAGATATAATAATTTTAGCAGTTCCAGCTGCTTTTTTACATACAAGTTTATCTTCATTAAGCCCAGCAGATTTTGCTGGAAAATTTATTTGTAGTGCAATAAAAGGGATTGTACCAGAATTTAATTTAATCATCGGAGAATACTTTAATAATTATTTTAAATTACCATTAGCACAAGTCTTAGTTATAAGCGGGCCTTGTCATGCAGAGGAAGTGGCCTTAGAGAAATTGTCTTATTTAACAATTTCTTGTTTACAGCAGAATCATACGGATGCATTTGCAGCTATTTTAAATAATCGATATATCCGTACCGTTACCAGTGACGATATTTATGGAACAGAATACGGAGCAGTGCTTAAAAATATTTATGCAATCGCAGCAGGTATTTTTCATGGTTTAGGCTATGGCGATAATTTTCAATCGGTATTAATTTCTAATGCCATTAGAGAAATGGAACGTTTTCTTGCAGCCGTTCATCCAATCAATAGAGATATCAAAGAATCGGCTTATTTAGGAGATTTATTAGTAACGGCCTATTCTCAATTTTCGAGAAACAGAACCTTTGGTAATATGGTGGGGAAGGGATATTCTGTAAAATCTGCCCAATTTGAAATGGGTATGATCGCAGAGGGCTATTATGCTGTTAAATGTATTCACGAAATCAATCGACAATATAAAGTGGAGATGCCTATCTGTAGGGCCGTTTTTGCAGTTTTATATGAAAATATTTCTCCATTAATAGAAATGAAATTGCTAACGGAGCAATTAAATTAAAAATATTTTCTCTTTTAGCTAAATTCCTAATTTACAATTAGTTAAAATTCATTTTATTTTCAAAATGAACATCCTGTCAAATTTGCGTTAAGTCTGCGGCTTTCGGCTATTTTTGCCTTGCAAAATGTATATTTATAGGTACATTTAAAATCTGATTTATAGGAATAAAATGAAAAAAGATTTTTTGTTTAAAACACTTTATTTGACAGGGTTATTCCTTGTGTTCATGAATGTTCAATCATTCGCGCAAGACACCATTAGGGTGATGCAATATAATCTTCTTCGTTATGGCGAATCAAATCAGCCACCTAGTACAAAAAACCCTTTACTTTCGACCATCATCAATTATGTCAAACCTGATATATTTGGTTGTAACGAAATTTCTGCTACTGCAGATTATGCGCAAAACATTTTAACTGGGGCCCTTAATATTAATGGGGAAACCAAATGGAAAAGAGCGAAACTTTCTAAGGCTGGTGCAGATGCATCTTTATCCAATACGCTATTTTATAATTCAAATAAGTTTGAACTTATTTCTCAAGATACCGTTTCTAAAGTGCAAAGAGAAATTACGGCATTCAATTTATTTTATAAAGATTCTAATCTTGTTAAAACAAAAGATACTATTTTCTTTACGGTACTTGTTTTACATTTAAAGGCTAGTAATGGTTCTGCAGAAGCAGCGACCAGAGCGGCTGAAACCCAACAGGTATCTAGGTATATGAAGAAATTTACCAAGCCTAAAAATGTTTTGATTATGGGAGATTATAATATTTATACCCATACCGAATTGGCCTATCAAAATTTAATTGCGGATACTAATTTAATGGGAAGATTTTATGATCCACTAAATAAACCAGGTGCTTGGAATAACAATGGAAGTTTTTCTTCTATTCATACGCAGTCAACTCATAGTGCAACAGGTGGAAGCTTTTCTGGCGGTGGCATGGATGATCGATTTGATATTATGTTAGCAACTAAATCGATAATTTCAGATTCTTTGAAAGTTCGCATCTTACCGAATACTTATATTCCTATTGGTAATGATGGCATGCATTTTAATTTAGCCTTAACGGATTTACCAGCAAACACTTCGGTGCCTTCTGACGTTTTAGGATCCTTGTATAATATGTCGGATCATTTACCCATAAGGGCAGATTTTGTTTTTACGCCTTCAAAGCCTGCAGTACAAGGGCTTTCCTTACAGGCAGTTCAATTTTCGCAACAAATTCAAGTAGTCAACCCCGTAAAAAATAATTTTGAAATTCACTTTAGTGCAAACTTGTTGAATCAAATAATTAATTTAAAAATATATAATCAATCCGGGAATTTAATTGAAAGTCAAAAAATTGCAACTGCGAATTCTGATTTTCAAATCACACCTACAGCATCATTACCTGAAGGGATTTATTTATTGAGATTTGAAAACAAAGCAGGTTTGTCGGTCATTAAAAAAATAGCAAAGTATTAAGATGTTTTTTAAGCAATATTTGAATCGTTATTTTGGGTTATTGGCTGCCTGCATTATTCCGCTAACAGGATTTTCGCAAGCTTCATTCGATGAAAAATTAACGACAGCAGGAAATATTAGAATGACCATTAATAACCTCGGAATGATTGGAAATGCATTCAAAGGTTCTTATAATATTTTAGCATATCCTTCGTGTGAGTTTCCGGCTAATTCTGGTATAGAACATTTATTCCAGGGTGGTTTATGGATTGGTGCAATGATCAATGGTTCTCAAGTTGCTGTAAGTTCGGGAGCTACAGATGATGCCGCAGGTTATACAACGGGCAAAAGCGGTTTTGAGTTTACCGCGGCACTGGGTGCTAAAATAAAAGAAAGATCTAGCTTAATAGATAATCCATTATACGAAACCAATGCTGTTTCGCATCAAGATTTTCTTTCCGATTTTACAGATAAAAATATTGTTGTTCCTGGAACAAACATTGCGATTAGCAATCATAATTTTCCACTTGGCGCCGATGTGCATTTTGAAGCCTATAATTATAATTTTAATTTTGCCAATTATTTTGTCATTCTAAATTATACCATTACCAATAACAGTGCGACAAATTGGGATAGTGTTTTTATTGGTTATTGGAAAGATGGAGTGGTTAGAAATGTAAATGTTACTCCACCTGGGGGAAGTGCTTTTTACAATAAAGGCGGAAATGGCTTTTTAGATTCTTTAGATATTGCTTACGAGTTTGACGCTAACGGCGACCCAGGATTTACCGAAACCTATGTTGGCTTAAAGTATCTTGGATCGATAGACCCTGCAGGCTTTGCACATCCATTATTGAGGCCAAACATGAAAATCAATTATAATTCATGGCAGTTTCAAAACTCTGCCGATCCATTATATTTTTCACCATCAGACGATAATCAGAAGTATGGTAAAATGACGGCGGGTTTAAATCATCGTGCCGATTGGCAAACCGTTATTCGTCCTTCCTTAAGTCAGCCGAATAATAGATCGCATTTAATGGCCGTTGGTCCATTCGTTCAAATTAAACCAGGGGAAACTATTAATATTTCTTTTGCATTAGTTTGCGCTAAAAAGAACGAAGATGGAAAGCCAAACACGGCAGATAATGATTTTCAAAAACAAATTTTAGTACAAAACTCAAAGTTTGCACAAACGGCATATAATGGCGAAGACATTAATTTTAATGGCTTATTAGATGCGGGTGAAGATAGAGATGGTAATGGGGTAATTACTCGTTTTGTTTTACCTGCGCCTCCAGTAATTCCAAGAATGAAAGTGATTGCAACTGAAAATAAAATGGAAATTTATTGGACTAAAAATGCGGAGGCATCGGTCGATCCAATTTCTAAGAAAAAAGATTTCGAAGGTTATCGATTATATAAAACGGCTTTGGGTTTTGATGTAAAGCAAACGCAAGACATTGCCAAGGCTTTAAAATTAGTGGCAGAATTTGATCGCGCAGATAATACTTTGTTTAGCAATACAGGATTGCAATCTATTACATTGCCCGACTCTGTTACTTTTGGCGAGTTAGGCCCATTAGATGAGCCAATCTATTATCATTATAAATACACTTTTGATAATTTACAAAATGGATGGCAACATGCCATTGCCTTAACTGCATTTGACCAAGGAGATAAAGTAAATAATTTAGAATCATTAGAATCTAGTACGCTACCAAATATTAAAAGAGTATTTCCAGGAATGCCGGCAAATGATGGCTTTGAAAATGGAGAACCATTTGTATATCCTAATCCTTATTATGGATTAGCCGCTTGGGAAGGTTTAAGTACCAATCCCGAAAGTAAAAAAATATATTTCGCAAACCTACCCGCAAATTGCGTCGTAAAAATTTTTACTTCTTCTGGAGATTTAGTAGATCAGTTTACGCATAACGAAAGTTATAATGGTTCGGATATTAAATGGAATAATATATACGCAGATCCAAGCAAGAATCAGTTTTCAGGTGGAGAACATGCTTGGGATTTATTATCTGCCGATAATCAAATAATAGCTAGAGGAATTTATATGTTTTCTGTAAAAGACAATAAAACCGGTAAAGTTGTTAACGGGAAATTCGCATTAATTAAATAAGAAGTATAAAATTTAAAAAAAAAATAAAAAAACCATGAACAAAAAATTACTCACAATGGCCATATTGTTGTCTGCTGCATTTACAGCACAAGCACAATATCCTTTAAAAACAATTCAAGCAGTACAAACTGTTTCTCAGCAAGATTTAGCAGCAGGTATTGAGGCTTCTTCTATTCCATCTACCGATACCATTAGAATCCGTGGTGTCGTAATAATGGATGCTGGACTTTCTACTTTAGTAGGCGGAAAACAAATTTGGATTCAAGCAAATAATGGTTCATCATTTTCTGGTATTGATGTATATCAAAACTTTCCTGGCAGTACGGTAACCGGTGATGCAGGAACTGGCATTCTTTCTTTAGTTGCGGGTGACTCAGTAGAAATAACTGGTAATGTGTTAGAATATCAAGGGGAAACAGAATTTGTGCCAGTGAATACTACACCTGCTACACCTATTCAAATTTTAGGCGGCGGAATTACAGTTAAATCAAAATTAATTACTGCAGCAGAATTAAATGACGCCAACAGAAATAATATTTTAACAACTGGCGAACAATACGAAGGCATGTATGTAGAGATTCGCAACTTAACTGTTTCTACCGTTGATTATTTTTCGAATGGTACGCGTGTAAGTTTCAATATTGTAGATGCTGCTGGAAATAAAATAAATGTTTCTGACAGATTTAAAGCTTTTAAATTACCTGCAGCGGGTGGAACTTTTGTGCCACCAAATGTTGGTGATGTTTTAACAAGCATTAAAGGAGTTGTTGTTCATTCATTAAACAATCGTGGTTATGAATTGCATGTTTTTGATGCATCTCAAATTGTGTATGGTGCAGCAGCGCCAACTATTTCACAAATTACGCGTTCTATTAAAGTACCAACAAGTACAGATGCAATTACCGTAACAGCAAATATTACCGATAAAGACGGTGTTAACTCTGCAGATTTATATTATGCAGTTGGTGTAAATAGCACATCTTATACATCGGTTGCAATGACTGCAAACGGAAACAGCTATTCGGCTGTGATACCTGCACAAGCAGATGGTTCATTTATTAAATATTATATTTCTGCAAAAGATAATTCAACTGGACAATTGGTAAGTCGTATTCCAAATGTGCCTACAGAAGATCCTAAATTTTATGTAGTGCGTAATGCAGGAATGGGAATTTATGATGTACAATATACTCCCTTTAAATCTGGAAATTCTGGATTCGCAGGACAAGAAGTTACCGTAAGTGGTATTGTTACTTCATCGGCAAACGATTTAGGTTATATATTTATTCAACAAGAAAACCAATTGAATTGGGCTGGTGTAATGTGTATTGGAAGCACTACACTTGCTACCTTAGCTATTGGCGATAAAGTTACCGTTACCGGAACTGTTCGCGAAAATTTTGGTTTTACACGTATCGAAGCCATTACCTCTGTTGCTAAAAATGGAACGGGTACCATTACGCCAATTGTATTGGTAGCAGATTCATTCCGTAAATATAGTTTCACAGGTACAGAACCATACGAAGGTATGTTGGTGAAATTTGTAGGGAACTCAGGATCGACTTTAAAAGTAGTTAATTCAAATGCAGATGATCCTAGTAATTTTGCAGAATACCGTGTAGGTCCAGATACAACAGATGCTGGTGCTGGTTGCAGAATAATTGCAGGTAGAGTAACTTCATCAGTTTATTCTTCGTTAAATGTTTCATATGTAAATGATACCATTTGGGCTACCATATCAGGTATTATGAAAGTGGCTCCAATTGCAGTTCAAAAAGGAGATGCAATGACATCTGTTACAGGTATCATGGATTATTCTTTTAGTAATTGTAAATTAATGCCTCGTAACAATGCAGATTTTGAAAATTATGTAAGGTTAAATGTTGGCGTAAATAGCAACGCAATTAATTTAGGAAAAGTGGTTGCTTATCCAAATCCAACTAGCAACCAAATTAATTTTGATTATATCTTACCTGCAAACGCAGCAAATTGCGCAATTGTAGTATACGACTTATTAGGTCAAGAAGTGGCAAGCACTAACATTAACACTTTAAGTGGTAGTGCAAGTATTGCAACTAGCAACTTAGCACAAGGAACTTATCTCTATTCAATTACTTCAAGTAATTTAGGACAATTGAATAACGGTAGATTTGTAGTGGTAAAATAATTTAAACAGCTGCTTGTGTTGAAAAATGCAAGCAGCTTTTTTATTTCAAATTCTAATGAAACAAACACGCATTTTATTTTTTCTGTTAGTAACAACCATTTTCTCTGCTTGTATAAAAGAAGACGAATTAAAGTTGAATACGAACCCAAACACGAATATATTTTTAGAAAAAATAGATCGTGTAGGCGAAAATAGATTAAATACAAATGTAACCATGCATTGGTCGGCCGATGACCGAGACGGCTATATTATAGGATATGAAGTATCTTTAGATAACATCACTTGGTCTTTTACCACCAAACAAGACAGCGTTTTTAGGTTTAGTATTTTAAATGGGGATACAACAGACATTAACTTGTATGTTCGTGCAATTGACAACGATGGCAATAAAGATTTAACGCCTGCTTATTTAAAAATTCCAATAAAAAACACGATTCCTACCGTTGCATTTGATGACAATTTGATTAAATGCGATTCGGTATATTCAGTTTTTTCTTTGCTTTTTTCTGCAAACGATTTAGATGGTAACGAAACAATAGATTCAATTTATTTAAAAATAAACAATGGAAATTGGTTTGCACTTTCTAATCAATCAACCTTTGTTACCTTAGTACCCAATAATCCAACAATTGCAGGTAACGACCAAGCAAAAGTTTATTTAGGTTACGATGCCATTAAATTAAACAAGCAGATGAATGGCTTGTTAGTAGATGGTGCCAATCAAGTATACCTCAAAGCCCGCGATTTTTCTGGTGCAGAGAGTGTCATAGATACCTTAGCGCCATTCTTTTTAAGAAGAAAAACTTCCGACCTATTGGTCTTAGATGCCTATAATATTGCAACAACTCCTAATGCCGATGTGGTTTATAAAGAAGTATTGCAATCGGTTTATGGCGCTGTAGACTATTATGATTTTTTTAGACAAAACAAAGCTTATTTTCCATCTATTTGGAAGCCAACATTTAGCTTGTTTTTGAATTTGTACGATAAGGTGTTTTGGTATTCTGATAATATTGCTAGTAATAACAATGCCATGCTATTAGAAAGTGGAGCATCCGCAATTCAAAATTATTTAAATGCAGATGGCAAATTATTTGTTTGTTCTGATTTTGCAAACAACGCTTACCCATTGGCTTTTTCAAAAACATCACCCATTTTTCAGTTTTCTCCAGCAGATAGTTTTCAAACTTTTTTTGCGGCTAATCAAAAAGCAAGTATCCCTAAAGATTCGCTGTTACTGCCCAATACGGCTGCAGGCGCAGGTTACCCAACTTTGCTTGCCAGTTCATTTGCAGACGCAGTTGATCCCTTTTTTGAAAAATCAAATGCGACGGTTATTTATACTGCAAATACTAAAAGAAATTCGGGTGTGACGAATACTAAAGTGGTGATGGCCAAAACGCAAAACGCAAATGGTAAAACCAACCAAGTATTTTGCTCAATAGATTTGTTTAAAATGCAAGGCGATGCCAATGCAAATGGACAACAGGATGAATTAAAACAATTGTTTCAAAAGATATTTTTAGACGAATTTAATTGGTAATGAAAAAAAGCATTCTTTATATATTGCTATTTATTTTTTCTTTTGTAACATTTGCTTCTGCGCAAATTCAGACGGGTGTATTAAAAGGTAAAGTAGTTGATAGAAAAACAAAAGAGCCTATTATAGGAGCAACGGTAACCATTGTGGGCACTTACTTTGGGGTGAGTACCGATATCAACGGTAATTTTCAAATCAATGCCATTAAACCAGGAGAGTATACTGTGAAAGCAATTTATTTAGGCTATAAAGAATTGCAGTATAACGGGGTGAAAATAAATGCGACTGTTCCTACACAATTAAATTTATCCTTGACAGAAGTTACCGCAGAAATTGGTGCGGTAGAAGTATTAGGCCAAAGAACCATTGTCGATTTAGAATCTGGCAAATCGAGTTCGAAAGTTACTTCAGATGACATCAAAGACATGAGTGTGAAAGATGTGCAGTCTATTGTTGCCAATCAAGCTGGGGTGAGTCAAAATCCAGATGGCTTGCAGATAAGAGGTGGCCGAGTTTATGAAACACAATATTTAGTAGATGGAATTAATGCGCAAGATCCATTGGCAGGAACAGGCTTTGGCGTCGACATTGCATCCAATGCAGTAAATGATATCGAAGTAATAACCGGTGGTGTTGGAGCAGAATATGGCGAAGGCACATCGGGCGTGGTACTTACCAGAATTAGAGAAGGTGGAGACAAAGTAAAGTTTGGTGGAAGTTATTATCGAGATAATTTAGGTATTAATGAATCGAGTAATTGGAATACGGATATGCTCAGCCTTAATTTTGGATCTCCTGTACCATTTACCAAAAAGAAACTTACTTTTTTTAGTAGCGCCAACATGGAATTGACGGATGAGTTTTTTAAAAATCCAGCTAATCAATTGCATAGTTCTATGCTTCGTAAAAATGATTCTATATGGGCACCACGCGAAGACAATAAATGGTCGAGTACTTTCAAGCTAACTTATAATATTGCACCAGGTAAAAAATTATCTATATCAAATCAATCAAGTTTAAATATCAATCAAAATACAAGATCGCTGCAAGTAGTAGGAAACAATGCTATTGTAACGCCTGGGTATCAATATTTATTTAGCTTGAATATGGATAATGCGGCAACTTATACGCATAAATCAAACTTGTTAATTATTCAATATTTAAATTTATTCTCTAAAGAATTATCGATGGATGTTTCTTTTGCAAGACTCTTTACCAATTTAAGAGCCGATGCAAATGGTCGTCCATTCAGACCCTCTACCATTGATCAAATTTTTGATCCTGCTTCGATTGTTTCGGATCCTGCCACTTTATTTAATCCTGGCGATTCGGTAATTTATGTAAATCCTGGACCAGGATTATATAATAATGGTGGAGTGTCTACCCTATGGCACGATCACTATGCGCAAGAAAATACCTTCAAAGTAAAATTTAATTATACACCTAACAAAGCCAATTTTATTAGTTTTGGTTTAGAGCATAAAGAGCAAGAGTATCAGTGGGTAGACGTTACCAGACCTTGGATTGGTGCACCAATAATTATTGATGATACTACTACCACGGCTTCGTCGAGTATTGGACAATCCAACGATATTTGGAAAGTAAATCCAGCAACAGGCGGTTTGTTTTTTCAAGATGAATTACGTTACAAGGGAATCATTGTCAATGCAGGTATACGATTAAATTATTGGATGCCAGGTAAATTTGCAGATCAAGCAGTGGCAGATCCTAACGCACCAGTAATTGCAGCCATTAGAGAATCGTATATAAAAAATAGCACCGAAATATTTGGACGCAGAACAAAATTTAGGTTATTACCAAAACTTAGAATTTCTTTTCCTGTTTCTGAAAATAATGTATTGTATTTTAATTACGGACACCTTAGCAGATTACCACATCCTCGCTTTGTCTATGCAGGTTTAGATCCTGTTTATCAAAACCGATCGTTCTTAGCCAACTTGGGTAATCCAGATTTAAATCCCGAAGTAACTGTTTCTTACGAAGTGGGAATAAAAACACAAGTAACCGCTAATTTTGCTATTACTGCTACTGCATTTTATAACGATAAATTTGATTATATCGTGAGTAGAAGAATTATTGTAAAAGACCAAACCGGTCGATTTGTCGAAAAGAATTTTAATATCAATCAAGACTATGCAAGAATTCGTGGCTTCGAATTAACCTTGAATAGAAGAGTGCAAAAATATTTGAGTACAACCTTTAGTGCGGCCTATCAAATAGCAACTGGTAAATCTAATTCTGCACAAGAATCGCAATTACAAATTTTACAAACAGGTTCGGTATCACCAACGGTAGAGCAGTACTTAGCTTGGGACAGACCCCTTGATTTAAAATTAATGATTGTATTTAAACCAGACACTTCCTTTCATATTGGACGAATTAATTTTAATAAAGTAAGGGTGTTTTTAAATTCAACTTATAAATCTGGTTTAAGATATACACCTTATTATCAAAATGGAGTAGAGCCCAATGGCAGACCTATATACGAGCCAGACGAATTGAATCCATTTAGTAAAATAGGTGCTGCTTGGTGGAATACAGATTTAAAAATCACCAAAGATATTTCCATTAAAAGAGGCCAACAAATTAGTTTGAGTATCGAGTTTAAAAATATTTTTGATAATAAAAATGCAGCCATTATTAATCCTATAACAGGAAAAGCCTACGAATACGGTGATCCGCTGCCTAATACTTATCGCGATCCAATGTATCCAGATCCACAAGACAACGGGGTGCCACCATTTAACCCTGCAAGGTATTTAACCCCAAGGCAAGTGTTGGCAGGAATTAGTTGGCAGTTTTAATTAAACGCAAATGAATTATTTTATTTATAAAAATATTGAAATGAAAAAATACTTAATCATGTTGATGTGTATGATGAGTAGTATGTTGGTGCAGGCGCAATTGATGCCAAATTTAGGTGGTCAAAGAGCAGGTACTTCGGCATTTAATTTTTTAAAATTAAATTTCAATCCAAGGGCAACGGCTATGGCTGGCGCTAGTGCTGCAATGCCCGGCGATGCCTACGCTGCAGCTGCAAATCCTGCGGCATTAATTGACATCAAAGAGCTAAGTTTTGCTTTATCTTCTCAACAATATTATGCTGGTGCAAATACCAGTTATTTAGCGGCAGTGTTGCCAACTAAACATTATAGCGCTTGGGCATTTCAATTGCAAAGTTACCGAACCGATGCCATGGAAAAACGCACCGAATTTCAACCCTATGGAACAGGCGAATATTTTTATGGACAAAATTTAGCTTTTGGTCTTAGTTACAGTAAAATTCTTTCTGACTATTTTAGTTATGGAATTTCTGCTAAGTATGTATATGAAGGTATTGATAATTACAGCGCACATACTGGGGTAGTTGATTTAGGATTTTTGTATAAAACAGATTTTAAAGATTTAAAATTTGCCGTATTGCTTTCTAATTTTGGCATCAATACAAAAATAGATGGACAAACAAATACTTTAGTTGCTTTCAATAATTCGACAGAAGATATCAACGCTTATGCAGCGCCAACACTATTTAAAATGGGCGTTTCGCTTGTGCCCTATAAATCTGGCAGAAATCAACTCTTAGTGGCAGCAGAGTTGCAGCATCCAAACGACAATTCAGAAAACATTCGTTTGGGTTTAGAATATAGTTGGATGGAAATGTTTTTTGTGAGGGCAGGCTACAAGCTAGGATTGAAAGACCAAACCACACCAACATTTGGCGCAGGTATTCGCAGTCATTTTGGACGCTATCCTTTAAATATAACTTATGCTGCAGATCCACATCCAAACTTGGGATTTGCACAACAAATTGGGGTAGCCATTACATTAACTAAAGAAACAAGGTAATGATTCAAGGTATAAAAAAATTATTTATCTTATTTTTTGCAATTGCTTTTTTGGCAAGTTGTGAAAATCCATTTGGTGATAAAACTAATTTAAGTTTTATTGATGTACCTAATTACGACGAGCAGCCCATTGCTTTTGTTCCCATTCAACCTGCGTTAAAAGATTTCGATTATCCAAGTGCTGTTTTTATTGGCTACGACGAGTTGGTATATATTGCAGATCAAGGAAGGTCAATTGTTTATTGCTTCGATCAAAGTGGAAAGAAAATTTCACAATTAAGCATTCCAGGTTTGAAATCTGTTGCAATGGATAGAAGTCTCAATCTATTGGCACTAGGGTCAATAGACACACTCATCAATGGCAATACATTTAAGTTAGATGCGGTATTCAGATATGAGTTAGCTTCATCCGATGGTTATGGATTAGCAAAAGCAAAACTTGTTAAAAGAACAATTCATCCATTTTATTTTAAAACAAGTTTTACTACTTCAGATACAGCTACGCATTTTAATGCAATAAGTATCATGGCAGATAATAATTATTACATCACTCGATCGGGGCCATCTAATTCGTCGACGCAAATTGGTGGGCCAGATGATGCCATACTTGTTTTTAATTCGCGTGATAAATTTGTAACAACTGTTAATGTACAAACAGCACAAGGATTAATGAGCGATTATTTCAAAAAACCATTTGCCATTACTACACTTGCAAAAGGCCCGCAATCGCCAATTGTAAAGCAAGGCGGCGATTTTATATTTACTTCTGTTAATCCTGGAACAACCATCAAAACACAATACATTAGTTTTCTTTCTTCCGAATTTGGTTCGAGCTATTCTTTAAACACGGCGCTTGCAGGACAAGACACTTCTAAAGCAAATGGATTTATTTATTCACCTGATAAATTTTCTTCGCCAGTTGGGGTGACCATTGCAGGCGATGGTAGTAATTATATTTTTGTGGCAGATGCGGCCAAAGATTCTGTTTATTTATTTTCGTTAAATGGATTAGAAGGCATTCAGCCGCCTCCAGGTTATGCAGCAAAAAAATACATTAAAGTTTCTTTTGGAGGCAGTGGATTAGGCCCTAAACAATTTAACAGACCAGTTGCGGTAGCATATCACAATCAAATTCTATATGTGTGCGATGCAGGCAATGGCAGGGTTACTCGATTCAAATTAAGTACCGAATTTATCAATTAACACAATTTTAAATAGCTTCAATTAAATGCTTTAAAGCCTCCATTCGGGCTTTTTAAAACATAAGTTGCTAAACTATTGCTACTTGCCAAATAAAAGCCTATCTTTGCGGCGGCTTTCGCAAGAGGCGATCGCTTTAAACTATATTTTAATGAACCCATTTGAACAATTGGGTGTCAGTCCTAAAATTGTAAAGGCAATTGTAGAAATCGGCTTTGTCTCGCCGACGCCTATACAAGAACAATCCATTCCCGTCTTATTAAAGGGGGATCGCGACTTTGTCGGTCTGGCACAAACAGGAACAGGGAAAACTGCCGCATTTGGCCTCCCACTGTTAGAACAGATAGATCTTCGAAGTAAACATCCGCAGGCATTAATATTATGCCCGACGCGTGAGTTATGTTTACAAATTACGAATGATCTAAAAAATTACGGTAAATACCTCGACGACTTAAATGTTGTTGCCGTGTACGGAGGTGCTAGTATTGTAACTCAGTTAAAAGACATCAAGAGAGGCGCACACATTGTGGTGGCTACTCCTGGTAGAATGCTGGATGTACTCAATAGAAAAGCAGTTAATTTTTCAGAAGTAAAATCTGTTGTTTTAGATGAAGCCGATGAAATGTTAAACATGGGTTTTCAAGAAGACATCAACAGTATTTTATCAACTACTCCAGATGATAAATTTACATGGTTATTTTCGGCAACGATGCCTGCAGAGGTTCGTCGTATTGCCAAAAATTACATGGAGAATCCTTTTGAATTAACAGTAGGTACAAAAAACACTGGTAATGTTAATATTAATCACGAATACTATGTGGTTCGTCCGCGCGACAAATACGCAGCGTTAAAAAGATTAGTAGATTATAATCCTGATATTTTTGGTATTGTTTTTTCAAGAACAAAAATTGAAACGCAAGAGATTGCAGAGATGTTGATGAAAGATGGATATAATGCAGATTCTTTGCATGGTGACTTATCACAACAACAACGCGACAGGGTAATGAAAAGATTCCGCGATAGGTCTTTGCAAATTTTAGTTGCAACAGATGTAGCTGCAAGAGGAATCGATGTAGACAATGTAACTCACGTAGTGCATTTCTCTTTACCAGATGAAATTGAAAATTACACTCACAGAAGTGGTCGTACTGCAAGAGCAGGAAAAACAGGAACTTCATTGGCAATTATTACTTCAAGAGACATTGGTAAGATTCGTCAAATTGAAAGACAACTTGGATCGAAATTTACTTTAGCAGAAGTGCCAACTTCATTTGATGTATGTGAAAAACAATTGTTCTCTTTAGTTCACCGTGTACATAATGTACAAGTAAACGATGAGCAAATTGATCAGTATATGCAACGCATTTACGATGAGTTAGGCGATTTATCAAAAGAAGATGTAATCAAAAGATTTGCTTCTTTAGAGTTTAATCGTTTCTTAGATTACTATCGCAACGCACCAGATTTAAATGCGAAAGCAGATGATCGTTCGTCAGATAGAAATTCGATGGGAAGTGCTAAAAGTGGTACACATACGCGCTTATTTATTAATTTAGGTTCTGTTGATGAATTCAATAGAGGCGAATTATTAGGCTTTGTATGTAATACTTCTGGTATCAAAGGAGACCTTGTTGGTAAAATTGATATTAAAGGAGTGTATTCTTTCTTCGAAGTAGAAAACGAAGTATTAGAACAAGTACAAGCTGCATTTAAGAGCGTAGATTTTAAAGGTAGAAATGTAAGAATTGAAGTTTCACAAGATAGCGGTGGTGGTGATAGAGGAAGAAGTCGTTCGAGAGGATCTTACGGTGGCGGCGGTGAACGCAAATCTTATGGCGGCGGCGGCGGTGAGCGCAAATCATATGGAGGCGGAGAACGCAAATCGTATGGCGGCGGCGGCGGCGGTGGCGAACGCAGATCTTACGGTGGTGGCGAAGGTAGAAGTTCAGATAGTCGAGGTGGCGAAAGCAGAGGCTATTCTTCAGAAAGAAGATCGTCGAGTGCAGGAAGCACAGGCGGTTCTAATTCTTCTAGCGGTGCTCCAAGAAGAGAACGCAAAGACAAAGATTCAAGAGGCGGCAGATGGTAATCCATTCGCTTTAATAATAAAAGAGCAGGTTTTAAGCCTGCTCTTTTTTTGTTTAATAAAATTGCTGTTAGGCGTGTTTTTTCGTCAAATTCCTTTAATTTTACTTTTTTAAATGATCATGATACAACGAATTCAAACACTTTATTTGTTCTTAGCAGCAATTGCGTTAATGGTATTATTTTTTGTGCCAATTTATCACTATCAACAAATTGCCAATGCACAATTAGTAGATGCTAAAATTACCATTCAAGGTAGTTATGTGAAAAATGTAAGCTCACAAATTTACGAATTACAAACATTTAATTTTTTGCGCATGTTTATTGCTGCTGCGCTTTCACTTTTTTTATTGTTTACCATTTTTCAATTTAACAATAGAAAAAGGCAAGTAGGTATTGCAAGAATTTTAGTCATTGCGCAATTTGCCTTTGTAATTTATTTATTGTCTTCTTTGCAACAGCAAATTACGGCGGCGGGTATTACACAAGTGCGCATGGGTTTAGGGGTTGCCTTACCAAGTGTAGCAATCTTATTTACTGCAATGGCTGCAAAAGCTATTCGTAAAGACGAAGAAAAAGTTAGGGCAGCAGATCGAATAAGATAAGATGCGCTATTTTTTAGAATTAGCTTATTTGGGTACAGCCTATCACGGTTGGCAATTGCAGCCAAACGCAATAACTGTGCAAGAAGTGCTAGATCAAAAACTGAGCGCATTGTTATCGGAACCTATCTATTCATTGGGTTGTGGCCGAACAGATGCGGGCGTGCATGCAAGTCAATTTTATGCGCATTTCGATACTACTAAAACTATTACCGCCAATTTAATTACCAATTTAAATGGCATGTTACCCATGGACATTGTAGCTAAAAGATTTGTTTTAGTCCATGACGATGCACATGCACGATTTGACGCAACTGCGCGAGGCTACGAATATCGCATGCATTTTTTTAAGAATCCATTTATAGATGCACAGAGTTATTACTTTCATTTTAAAAACAAACCAGACATCGAATTGATGAATGCTGCTGCCGCTTTATTAATTAAGCACGAAGATTTTGAATGTTTTAGCAAAGCGCATACGGGCTCTGGTACCAGCATATGTAAAATTAATTATGCTTATTGGGAACAAACATCAGAAGGTTTTATTTTTAAAATTTCTGCGAATCGATTTTTAAGAAATATGGTGCGAGCAATAGTTGGAACGCTTTTAGACGTAGGCATTGGCCGCATTAATTTAGCCGATTTGCAAATCATTTTAGAAAGCAGAAATCGTTCAAAAGCCGGAACATCAGTTCCAGCAAATGGTTTAGCTTTAGTATCGGTAGATTATCCGATGGGATATTTAGCTAACGAATTGTAATAAAAACCAAAAATGGCAACAGGGCAAATCGTTAACACAAAATTATTAACAAGGGTTTTTCAATTTGTGAAGCCTTATAAAATCATATTTTACAAGGCTGTCTTTTTAACAATTGTACTTGCGGTAATAGCACCCGTAAGACCATACATGGTTCAATATACCATCGATCATTTTATTTTTGAATCAAATTTGCTGGCTTTAATTTGGATGGTTTTAGCTATGCTATTGGTTTTAATCATACAAATGTTATTTCAATATTACCACACGCTACTTACTAATTTACTAGGACAATCGGCCATCTTAGATCTTCGTAAAAAAATAGTCAATCATTTATTGAGCTTAAAATTAAGTTATTTTGATCATACACCCATTGGCACTTTAGTTACTCGAAGTGTTTCCGATTTAGAAACCATTGCAGATATTTTTTCGGAAGGCCTACTCGTTATTATTGGTGATATATTGCAGATTGCAGTATTGGTTTCGGTAATGCTTTACGTGGATTGGCGGTTAACGTTAATTAGTTTAAGTACCATTCCTTTTCTTTTATTTGCCACTTATGTTTTTAAAGAAAAAACGAAAGTTGCCTTTCAAGAAGTGCGAACAGAAGTAGCTAAACTCAATACATTTTTACAAGAGCACATATCGGGCATGAAAATTATTCAGTTGTTTCATCGCGAAAAACAAGAGCAAGCAAATTTCGAAGCCATTAACCTTCGTCATCGCGAGGCCCATATAAAATCAGTTTGGTATTACTCTATTTTTTTTCCAGTAGTAGAATTAATGTCTGCTACATCCTTAGGAATATTGGTTTGGTATGGTTCAAAAGAAGTGATGCAAGAAGCAGTTTCCTTAGGCGTAATAGTTTCTTTTATTATGTATCTAAATATGTTATTCAGACCCATAAGAGAATTAGCAGATAAATTCAATACTTTACAGATGGGAATGGTTAGTGCAGAAAGAATTTTTAAGGTATTAGACACCGATTTAAAAACTAAAAACGAAGGCGTTTTGCAGCCCGACACACTTAATGGTGCCATTGCATTTCAAGCAGTTTCTTTTGCTTATAACGAGGCAAATTATGTATTAAAAAATATTTCATTTGATTTACCCGCTGGCTCAACGCTTGCTTTGGTAGGCGCTACAGGGGCAGGAAAATCTTCTATTATTAATTTATTAAATCGTTTTTACGATATTAATTCTGGAAGCATCACCGTAGACGGCATCAATATTGAAGCATACGAATTATCTTTTTTACGCAGCAGTATTGCAACCATTTTGCAAGATGTTTTTTTATTCTCCGACACTATTCACGAAAACATTACCTTAAAAAATAAAGCTATTACGAGGGAGCAAGTTATTGCCGCGGCTAAAGAAGTTGGTGCACACGATTTTATTATGCAATTACCAGGCAATTATGATTACAATGTGATGGAACGAGGGGCTACCTTATCGGTTGGTCAAGGACAGCTCATCTCTTTTATTAGGGCTTTGGTGTATGATCCAAAAATTTTGGTTTTAGACGAAGCTACTTCTTCGGTCGATACCGAAACAGAATTACTGATTCAAACAGCCATCAAAAAACTTATGCTAGGACGCACCAGTATTGTAATCGCACATCGATTATCCACCATTCAACATGCTGATAAAATTTTAGTTATTGATAAGGGCGAAATTGCAGAAATGGGTAATCACCAAGAATTACTTCAAATGGGCGGAATATATAGCAAATTGGTTGCCTTGCAATTCAATACTAAGGTGATATAAATATCGAAATCAATAGTTTGGATTATTTAAATTTTATTAGTTTTGCAGCATAATTTATCATAAAAAACAATGAGTGTTTTAGTCAATAAAGATTCCAAAGTAATTGTACAAGGTTTTACAGGTAGCGAAGGCACCTTCCACGCAGGTCAAATGTTAGCCTATGGCACAAATGTAGTAGGTGGTGTTACGCCAGGTAAAGGTGGTTCAAGCCATTTAGAGAAACCAGTATTTAATACCGTAGCAGATGCGGTTGCACAAACTGGTGCAAATGTTTCTATCATTTTTGTTCCTCCAGCTTTTGCAGCAGATGCAATTATGGAAGCGGCGAATGGTGGTATTAAAGTTATAATTTGTATTACAGAAGGTATTCCAACCAAAGACATGATTTTGGTAAAGGCTTATTTGTCTGATAAAGATTGCCGATTAATTGGTCCAAACTGCCCAGGAGTAATGACTGCAGGCGAAGCCAAAGTAGGTATTATGCCAGGTTTTATTTTCCAACCAGGTAGAGTAGGAATTGTTTCTAAATCTGGAACTTTAACTTACGAAGCGGTTGATCAAATTACCAGATTAGGATTAGGTCAATCAACTGCAATTGGTATTGGTGGTGATCCAATCATTGGCACTACAACCAAAGAAGCGGTTGAATTATTAATGAACGACCCTGAAACCGATGGTATTATTATGATTGGCGAAATTGGTGGTGGAATGGAGGCAGAAGCGGCTATGTGGATTAAAAACCATGGTACAAAACCAGTAGTTGGTTTTATTGCAGGTCAAACTGCACCAGCAGGTAGAAGAATGGGTCATGCGGGTGCAATTGTTGGCGGCGCAGACGATACCGCTGCTGCAAAAATGAAAATTATGCGTGAATGTGGTATCAGGGTAGTGGAATCTCCGGCAACAATTGGCGTAGCCATTAAAGAAGAATTGCAAAAGGCAGGTCTTTTATAGAAATTTAAACTTAAAAAATGGCTTCAGTAATTTCTGAAGCCATTTTTTTTGCTCTAAAAAGGATATAACATATTAATGTAGTATTTATAATTTTATTTTATATTTGCTATAGAAATTTAAGGTTTCAAATAGTACATTTATCAAAAAAATATTGTGAATGAATTTATTATCAGGTAAAACCGCTTTAATTACTGGTGCATCCAAAGGGATAGGAAAAAAAATCGCTGAACTTTTTGCAGCTCAAGGCGCCAATGTAGCCTTTACCTATTTATCATCTGTAGAAAAAGGCGAAGCCTTAGCCAAAGAGCTTTCTGCTACTGGCGCAAATGTAAAAGGGTATCGTTCCGATGCTTCAGATTTCAATGCAGCAGAACAATTAATAAATGATATTGTAACAGATTTTGGTACCATAGATATTGTGGTAAACAATGCAGGTATAACCAAAGATGGTTTATTGATGCGCATGACCGAAGCGCAATGGGACGAAGTAATGACCGTCAATTTAAAATCAATATTTAATGTGACCAAAGCAGCAAGTAAAATAATGATGCGCCAAAGAAGCGGCGTTTTTATTAACATGACTTCTATCGTTGGTTTGCAAGGAAATCCTGGTCAAGCAAATTACGCTGCTTCAAAAGCAGGTATCATTGGATTTACTAAATCAATAGCACAAGAGTTAGGCTCTAGAAATATCAGGTGTAATGCCATCGCTCCAGGGTTTATCAAAACAGAAATGACAGACGCCTTGGCGCCCGAAACGGTAGCGGCTTGGAGTAAAACAATTCCTTTGCAAAGAATGGGCGAGACAAGCGATGTAGCAAATGTTGCCTTGTTTTTAGCATCCGATATGGGAAGTTATATCAGCGGTCAAACGATTGCTGTTTGTGGCGGAATGTCGAGATAGTAGCACCCGCAAATCCATAAAAAAATGTAAATTAGCATGCGTTTATGAATAGCATGTTGCATACCACAATCCATTTTTCTGAACACTCTGCTTGGTGGTTATTGCTTTGTATTTTCATCGCAAGTGCTTATGCTTTTTTACTTTATTATCCAGCTAAGTATTTTGACAAATCTGCTAGAAGATTATTAGCAGCAACTCGATGGTTGCTTGTGTTTATGTTAATGGTTTTTTTATTTTCTCCATTCATTACTTCCACAAGTAGCCGAGAAGAAAAGCCAATCATTATTTTTGCACAAGATAATTCCGCTTCTTTATTGCAAAGCAATCGAAAAGATTTTTATCAAAATCAATATTTAGTAGACTTAATCAAGTTTAAAGAAAAATGTGCCGACAAGTTTGATGTTCAAATTGGAAACTTTGGCGAATCTATTTCGTTTGCTAATCAAAAGCCAGATTACTCAGCCCCTAAAACAGCTATTGCTGCTACATTTCAGCAAATCGAGAAGAGTGCTATCAATCGAAACATTGCCGCAGTGGTGCTTGCATCAGATGGTATAAATAATATCGGACAACAACCTCTTGCCGCAGCACAACAATTAACTTTGCCTGTTTATACTGTTTGTATGGGAGATCCTCGGGTACAAAAAGACCTATCGATTAAAGATGTGCAAGTAAACGAGGTGGTTTTTAAAGATGCGCAATTTCCTGTCAATGTAAATTTGAAGGCTTATGCACTTAAAGGGAAAAGCGCTTCCCTGGCTATTTATCAAAAAGAAAAACTGATTAGTAAATCTTTAGTCAATATTAATCAAGATGATTTTTTTTGTACGGTACCATATAGTATTACTGCAACAACAGTAGGATTGCAAACCTATACCGTACAAGTGCAATCGATAGTTGGGGAACAAAATCGATACAATAATACTTTTCAATTTTATGTAAATGTATTAGAGAGTAAAAAGAAAATTTTGCTACTTGCCAATGCGGCGCACCCAGATTTAGCGGCACTTCAAACCATGGTTACGGCAAATCAGCATTACGAATTAAGCACCTTGATAGACGAAGAAGTAAGCAGTAAAGATTTAGCTAAATATCAATTGTTAATTTTACATCAATTGCCTTCGGGTAATCAAGCTGCTTTCGATGTATTGCAAAAAGCTAAAGAATTAAGTATACCCATTTTATATATACTAGGGCCCCAAACCTATATCGATTTATATAATAGACAAGCCAACGCAAATAAAATATTTGGCAGTAATTCAAAATCATCCGAAGCAACTGCTTTAGTAAACTCTGCATTTTATTTTTTCAATTTATCTGACGAAACAAAAAACATATTGCCTCAATTGCCCCCGTTAAATGCACCATTCGGAAACTACCAAACACAAGGCAATGCGCAATTATTGCTCCAACAACAAATTGGAAATGTTGCCACAAGTTTGCCCTTGTTGAGTTTTGAAACGCAACAAAATATAAAGTCGGCAACACTATTTGGCGATGGTATTTGGCGCTGGCGTTTAGCTAATTTTCAATTAGCGAATAACGACCATGCAGTGGCAGAATTAGTTCAAAAAACCATACAGTTTTTGGTACTACAAACGGACAACAGAAAGTTTAATGTACGGCTGGAGAATAAAAATTTACTCGAAGGCGAGGAAATTAATTTCCATGCTACTTTATATAATGACAGTTACCAAAGTATCAATTCGCCAGATGTACAATTGAAAATTAAAAATAGTAAAGGGCAATCTTTTGATTATGTATTTGCAAAGAATGCCATTAATTATGATTTATTAATTGCTGCGCTGCCAGCTGGCGATTATAATTTTGAGGCTAAAACACAATTAGGTACCACACAATACAAAGACAAAGGCAACTTTACAATTAGGGTGAATCAACTCGAACAATCGAACACAAGGGCTGATTTCGATATGTTAGCGCAAATGGCAAAGCAAACAGGTGGATTGTGTTTTAAAGACACGCAATTAAGCGAATTGGCCGATTCGTTATTGGCCAACGCGAATTACAAAAAGCTGGCCTATGCGCAAACTACCAGCGATGAATTGATTGATTTTCCTTGGATTTTAGCTCTTCTGCTTGCTTTAGCGGGGCTGGAATGGTTTAGCAGAAAGCGTTTGGGCTATTATTAGATGTTAAGGTGCATCTGGAGAGCGCAGCGATAAGTCTTAGCTTTTTTTAAAAAAAGTAGAATCTCTTTTTCTTTTCGACCGAATCTTTTCTTGGAATTTTAACAATCACAAAAACATCTTCATTGTCTTTTTTCATCAGGTATTTTTCTCTTCCGAATTGCTCTAATCTATTTTGATCGGTGGTAAGATCGGATAAATTTTTGCGCATGCTTTCAATATCTTTGATATAATATGCGCGTTGATCTTCTAGTAATTTTAAATCTTTATAGTGTTCGTATTGACTTATCAAATCGTTTCTGTCAAACACCAACATATAAACGATAAATATGCCAAGGCTTATATAATATTTGTTTTTTAAAATAGAGAGTAACTTTTTCATTTTTAAGCAAAAAAAAGGACAGATGCCCGCTTGTTAACATCTGTCCTCATAATAATTCTAACCACAAGCGGTTTTCATGTTTTATGTTTCAATACAAAGAAAATAATCTTAATTGATTTTAGTCAATCTTAATTTTCAACATATCAACATTTTAAAGATAAAAAACCTTTATGAAATCCCAAAATAAATTATCGTTTCAAGAATTTAAAATCTTTACCAATATAATAAGCGTTGCTTCCTAATTCCTCTTCGATACGCAACAACTGGTTGTATTTTGCAATCCGGTCTGATCTCGATGCCGAACCTGTTTTTATTTGTCCGCAATTTAATGCTACTGCTAAATCTGCAATGGTAGTATCTTCTGTTTCGCCGCTTCTGTGGCTCATTACAGAGGTGTAGCCATTGCTGTGTGCTAAGTTTACGGCATCAATTGTTTCGGTAATAGAACCAATTTGATTCACCTTTACTAAAATAGAATTGGCAATACCTTTTTCAATTCCAGTAGCTAATCTTTTTACATTGGTAACAAATAAATCGTCGCCAACAATTTGCGTGCTTGCGCCAATGCTTTTGGTCAATGCAGCCCAACCATTCCAGTCGTCTTCTGCTAATCCATCTTCGATAGAAATTATTGGATATTTTTTACACCAATCGGTCCAGTAATTGACCATTTCTGCCGATGTAAGTTTTTCGCCACCCGATTTATGAAAATGATAAACGCCTTCGTCTGCTTTATATAATTCTGATGCAGCTGCGTCCATGGCAATAAAAACATCTTCGCCTGGGCGATAACCTGCTACTTCAATTGCTTGTAAAACAATTTCGATGGCTTCTGTATTCGAACCAATATTTGGTGCAAAACCGCCTTCGTCTCCCACATTGGTAGAGTATCCTTTTTTCTTTAATACCGCTTTTAAATGATGGAAAATTTCTGTTCCCATTCTTAAACCTTCCGAAAAACTAGCCGCTCCAATTGGCATCACCATAAATTCTTGAAAATCTATTTTATTGTCGGCATGTGCGCCGCCATTTAAAATATTCATCATTGGAATTGGAAGGGTATTGGCATTCACGCCGCCTATGTAGCGATACAAAGGTTGACGAGATTCTAAAGCTGCAGCTTTAGCAACCGCCATAGAAACGCCTAAAATTGCATTTGCTCCAATATTCCCTTTGTTTTCAGTGCCATCTATGGCATTCATCAAACCATCAATACTGTTTTGATTGAATACATCCATACCCTGTAATTCAGGGGCTAATTTTTCATTTACATTTTTAACAGCAGTTAAAACACCTTTTCCAAGGTAAACTTTTTTATCGTTGTCTCTTAATTCTACTGCTTCGTGTGTACCAGTTGAAGCGCCCGATGGAACCGCCGCTCTACCCATCATTCCATTTTCTGTTAACACTTCTACTTCAACGGTTGGGTTTCCTCTAGAGTCTAGAATTTGTCTAGCACGAACATCAATAATTATACTCATATCTTTTTTTATTAATTGAATGAAAAATTAATTTAACATAGCTACAAAATCATCAAATAAATACCTCGAATCATGTGGGCCCGGAGATGATTCTGGATGGTACTGTACAGAAAACGCTTTCTTACCTTTTACTCGAATGCCTTCTATGCTTTGATCATTTAAATTGATATGGGTTATCTCTACTAATTCAGATTTTTTTACATCTTCTGGTACCACCCCAAATCCATGATTTTGAGAAGTTACTTCGCAATGATTGATGATGATATTTTTTACCGGATGATTTAAACCTCGGTGACCGTTGAACATTTTGTGTGTACGAATACCATTGGCCTGTGCTAATAATTGATGGCCTAAACATATACCAAATAAAGGTTGATCGGCGGCTAAAATATTTTTTACCGTTTCAATGGCATAAGGCATTGCTGCTGGATCTCCGGGGCCGTTTGAAATAAAATAACCATTCGGATTCCAAGCTTTCATTTCTTCAAAAGTAGTTTTAGCTGGAAAAACTTTCACCAAAACATCGCGCTCGTTAAAGCATCTTAAAATATTTTTCTTAACCCCTAAATCTAAAACAGCTACTTTCTTTTTCGCATTTTCGTTGCCTAAAACATAGGCTGTTTTGGTGCTAACAATAGAGGATAATTCTAAACCATCCATAGAAGGTGTGCCAGCTAATTTTTCTTTTAATTCTTCAATTGTAAAATTCTCTGAAGAGATAATGGCATTCATTGCGCCTTTGGCTCTAATATGACGCACTAATTGTCTGGTGTCTACATCAGATATACCCACTATATGATCTTCTGAGAAATAATCTTGAATAGATTTTTCTGCCATTTTTCTAGAAAATCCAACATTGAAGTTTTTGCAAACCAATCCGGCAATTTTAATAGATTCCGATTCCACATCTGCTTCGGCAATTCCATAATTACCAATATGCGCATTGGTGGTCACCATAATTTGTCCAAAGTAAGAAGGGTCCGTGAAAATTTCTTGGTAACCAGTCATTCCGGTATTGAAACATATTTCGCCAGTTGTGGTGCCAATTTTTCCTGCTGCTTTACCTTTAAATACGCTGCCGTCTGCTAAAAGCAATATTGCCGGGATGCTGCTAATTTCTGCCATATTACATTTTTGTTTTTTTGGGTATAAAAAAGGCCTTGTAGTTATTACAAAGCCGTTGTTCCGTAAATGATTAATTTGGATCGTTTCCGATCGAGCAAAAATCAATGCATTTTTGGAGTGTTTTCATCGAATGCAAAGGTAATAATTTTCAACTATTCTTCCGCTTTTTTTGAAAGATCAATTTAAAAATCGGACTTTTACTTCTGTAATAGCTAAAAAGCAAATTTGGCCTATTCCATAAATACCAAAAAAATAATATTATCGCATATGTCTGTACATAAAGAAAGCAAAAGAATCACTACCCATACGCTTCAAGAAATGAAGTCGAAAAAAGAAAAAATCGCCATGTTAACCGCATACGATTATTCTACTGCCTTAATTTTAGACGAAGCGGGAATCGATGTATTATTGGTAGGTGATTCGGCATCGAATGTAATGGCCGGTCACGAAACAACTTTGCCCATTACTTTAGATCAAATGATATACCATGCCTCTTCAGTTGTTAGGGCGGTTAAGCGCGCACTGGTTGTGGTAGATTTACCTTTTGGTTCTTATCAAGGAAATTCTAAAGAAGCTTTACAATCTTCTATTAGAATTATGAAAGAGTCGGGAGCGCATGCCGTTAAATTAGAAGGTGGGGCAGAAGTAAAGGAATCAATTGAAAGAATTATTTCTGCAGGTGTACCCGTAATGGGGCACTTAGGCTTAACCCCACAGTCTATATATAAATTTGGCACTTATACTGTTAGGGCAAAAGAACAAGCCGAAGCAACAAAACTAATCGAAGACGCAAAAGTATTGCAGCAAGCAGGTTGCTTTGCATTGGTGCTAGAAAAAATTCCAGCAAGTCTGGCTCAACTTGTTGCAAAAGAATTAACCATTCCAATTATTGGCATAGGTGCAGGCGCCGATGTTGATGGCCAAGTTTTGGTAGTGAATGATTTATTAGGATTAACAAAAGGTTTCAAGCCGCGTTTTCTCAGACAGTATTTAAATTTATTTGAAGAAATAAACGGGGCGGTAAAATCTTATATCAAGGATGTAAAAACGCTTGATTTTCCGAACGAAAAGGAACAATACTAATCCATCATGCGAATTATTTTCGAAGACAATCATTTATTAGTTATTAATAAAGATGCAGGTGTATTGGTGCAAGGCGATAAAACAGGAGATACCCCTTTATCCGATTTAGCCAAAGCCTATGTCAAAGAAAAATACCAAAAACCTGGCGAGGTTTTCATGGGGGTTATTCATCGTATTGATAGGCCAGTAAGTGGGTTAGTTTTAATGGCGCGCACCAGCAAGGCCTTAGAGCGCATGAATGAGCAATTCAAGAACAGAGCAATCGAAAAAAAATACCTTGCAGTTGTTCGCAACAGTCCACCTGCCAATGCGGGCAATTTGGTGCATTGGTTAATTAAAAATCCAGAAACAAATGTAACCAAGGCATACGAAAAAGAAGTGCCCAATAGTATGCGTTCGGAATTGAATTATAAATTAATTGGAGAGTTAGACGGCTTTTATTTATTAGATGTCAATCCTATAACGGGCAGGCCACATCAAATTAGAGTCCAATTAGCTTCTATGAATTGCCCAATTGTTGGCGATAATAAATACGGTTACCCAAGGGGAAATAAAGACAAGAGTATTTGTTTACATGCGCACCAAGTTAAATTTATGCACCCTGTAAAAAAAGAGGAAATGCAACTCTTCGCCGCACTTCCTCTTGATCCATTCTGGCAAAAATTTTTGCCATTAATAAAGCAATAATTATTCTTTAATAATTCTTTCTATTATCATTCCTTCGCTAGTAATTATTTTTAGCAAATAAATTCCCTTGTCAAAATTTTGCAAATCAAGACTTATTTGATTTTCATTGTCAATGTTATGCAAGCTTACCACTCGGCCAGTTAAATCCATAATAGTAATTTGCTGAAGCATTGCATTGTTGTTTTTTAATTCCACTAAAACACTATGCTGTGTTGGGTTTGGAGAAATTTTAACAGCAGCAATAGGCGTTGCATAAATACCAGTTGTAGCACAATCTGCACTATCAATTTCTTGAATGTTTGCATTTGGATTTACTGCATTCAATTTCAATACATCATAATATAAAAACTGACTGATGAATAAAACAGTGGTATCCATCCAGCTTTTTTGTACAGCAGTTGTGCCCAAAAAAGGAACATGGTCTAGTCCGCAAAAAGTATAAAAACGATTGACTATTTGTTTATCATTTAATGCCTTTCTAATACTGCTACTGCCGCTTACATTTAATAAAGGAATCGTATTAAATAATTTAATAACTGCCGTTCCATAAGGAACGGTATTGTCGGCAGTGCCATGCATATTCAACACTGGAATATTTTTATCTTTTAGTTGAATCCAAGAGGTGTCGCCAATAGCGCCACACAAATTAATCACCGCGTTTACTTCGTCGCTATTAGATAAATTATTGGTGGTGCCTTTGAATCCGCCTAAACCTTGACTACCCGGACCAGTATAGGCAGCGGTATCAATGCCCGAAACCAATTCTTGCGGCTCATCTAAAAAGGCAACATGCAATGCGGTAAAACCTCCTGCAGAAGAACCACCATAAATAATCATATTGGTATCAATTAAATATTGAGCAGCATGTGCACGCACATGTCTAACAGCAGCTCTACCATCTTGCATGGCACGCCATACAGCACGCTTCGCATTAATTGCATCAAAACTTTCGTAACCTAAACGATAGTTTTGCGAAACGGTTACATAACCTCTTTTTGCAAATGCCCGACAAAGTGCAACAACATCTGATGTTTCTTTTGAACCTGATAAAAACGAACCACCATGCGTAAAAAATACTACGGGTCTTTTAGTAGCAGAGTCGCCAAGGGGTAAATAAATATCATATAGTTGATCTTCCGGTGTAGAAGAATTGGCTGTTACATTTGAGCCAAACTTTACATTTAATATAGAATCGTAATTAAAAATAGGGCTGAGGTATTTTTGTGCATTGGCATTTTGAAAAACAATTGCAACAAAAAATAACAATAGGTAAAATTTTCTCATCATGTTCATTCTTATATAGGTTAACTGATATATATTCTTTAAATGTAATAGTTTGATTGGAAATAGCATAAAAAAAGGCTCAAAACTTTGAGTTTTGAGCCTTTTAGCAATTCGATTAGCGCAATTAGCTACCTATTTTTGCTTTTAAGTTTTCATCAATTGCAGCTAAAAACTCTTCGGTGTATAAATAATGTTCGCCATGGCTTACTTTATTCCCATGAATACAAACAGCTAAATCTTTCGTCATTTTACCAGACTCAACGGTTTCGATACAAACTTTTTCAAGTGTTTCGCAAAAGTTAATGAGCGCTTGGTTGTTATCTAATTTACCTCTAAATGCAAGACCTCTGGTCCATGCAAATATAGATGCAATCGGATTAGTAGAAGTTGGTTTGCCATTTTGATGATCTCTGAAGTGACGCGTTACCGTGCCATGTGCAGCCTCGGCTTCCATTGTTCCGCCATCTGGCGTAATCAAAACAGATGTCATTAAGCCTAAAGATCCAAAGCCTTGCGCAACGGTATCCGATTGCACATCACCATCATAATTTTTACAAGCCCATACAAAATTGCCATTCCATTTTAAAGCACTGGCAACCATGTCGTCAATTAAACGATGCTCGTAGGTAATACCAGCAGCATCCATTTTAGCTTTGAATTCTTTTTGGTAAATATTTTCAAAAATATCTTTGAAACGACCATCGTATTTTTTCAAAATGGTATTTTTAGTTGATAAATATAACGGCCATTTTTTACTAAGTGCTTGGTTAAAACAAGCTCTTGCAAATCCTTCAATAGATTCGTCTGTGTTGTACATAGACAAAGCCACACCGTCTCCTTTGAATTGATATACTTCGTGTTCAATAACCGTTCCGTCTTCACCTTCAAACTTGATCGTTAATTTACCTTTACCTTTAGTTACAAAATCTGTAGCACGGTATTGATCGCCAAAAGCATGACGGCCAATACAAATCGGTGCAGTCCAGTTTGGTACTAAACGCGGAATATTATTCATTACAATTGGCTCGCGAAACACGGTACCATCTAAAATATTTCTGATAGTGCCATTAGGCGATTTCCACATTTGCTTTAAGGAAAACTCTTTTACCCTTTCTTCGTCTGGCGTAATGGTTGCACATTTAATACCCACATTATATTTTTTGATGGCTTCTGCAGCATCAATGGTGACTTGGTCGTTGGTTGCATCTCTGTGCTCCATGCCCAAGTCAAAATATTTAATATCTAATTCAAGATATGGATTGATTAATTTGTTTTTGATGAATTCCCAGATAATTCTAGTCATTTCATCACCGTCTAATTCTACTACCGGATTGGCAACTTTTATCTTTGACATAATTGTATTAATTGAGCTGCAAATTTACATTTTTTAAAAAGAGTAAACAAGAAAATTTTGCGTCAAAATGCTTGGGAATTAAGCTATTGTTAATATTCCGAATCTAAACCTAATTTATCCTTCAAGGATAATAATATAGGCTTTTTATCGGCCATGGCTTTGAATTTTTCGGAGGTGGTATAGGGTTTATTGGCCGTTAAATCTTGATCTACGATGATTTGAAAATCAATGGAATGGTTATTTAAGGAGGTTCTAAGGTGCTGGTTTATGGCGCCTTTTTCTGTTAAGAATAAATCAGATTGAATTTTATTGCTGACTTTTATTTCATATTGAAAATTGCCAATGGCTATTGGATCTAAGTTTTCGAGTAAAGAGTTTAAAGAGATTAAATTTCTGTTTTTTAACCTTTGAATACATTCATTCCAGTAGATTGTAAAATCAGAATCTTGATAGACTTCTG
>CAIMAP010000057.1 GCA_903838995.1 uncultured bacterium
AGCCTAAAGAAACCAATGCGCTTGTACCTCTAAAAATGCCGTCCTTTTTCAAGGTATTAACTACTGTAAAACCTTGCGAACGAAATACATCAGGATCCGAATGCTTTACACTAAAATTAGTAATTGCATTAAATTCGCTTTTTACGGCTTCGTTCCAATGGTATGCGCCCTCTTTAGTACTGATAAAAATAGGGTCTTCGGAATCACCCTCATTTTTTGTTTCCGACAATCCATAGCTCGTATAGGCATCTATAAATCCAGGATAAATAATTTTATTCAAACAATTGATCACTACATAACCTGCCGGAATATTCACTTTTTCTGAAATGCTTACAATTTTACCACCATCAATTAATAGGCTCGCTTTGGCTAAACGGGTATGTGCATCTACATAAATGCAAGCATCAATCAAAGCAAATTTATTTGGCTTTATATCTGCCACGCCATTTGTTGGAAAAGTTTGTTGGGCTGATACACGCAAGCTTAAGAATATAAACAAGCAGTACAATAATGTTTTTTTCATATAAAGTAATTTTACGAATACGATTTTATGGGTCAATTTTAAAGCTACTAATTTCTTTAGGATTAAACAATTTATGGTAATAATTTGAGCCTTATGCTTTCTATGATTATATTTGTTGAAATAAAAATGATAAAAATGAACCTAATTCAAACTTTACACATTGCTAGTGCAGTCCTATTTATAATTGATTATGTGGTAAAATCAATGCTATTGGTTTTTGACAAAACCTCAGCACTTGATAAATACAAAGCATATACCAAAGTAATCAGTATGATTATCAGTACTATTTTCTTAGTAACTGGTATTTATTTAGTAACCCAAATCAATATGAAAACTATTGGTGGCTGGTTCCATTTAAAATTAACACTTACCATTGTTGGTTTGGTATTAGGAATAATTGGTTTCAAGAAAAAGAACAAGGTAATGGTGTTGATTTCAACCTTCTTATTTGTTTACATTTATTTTTTATCAACTACCCAAAATGTCATGCTTAAAAAAGCAAATTTAGATGGCATTGTAACCGATACTGCGGCAGCAAACTATGATGTACTTGTTCATGGAAAAGGTATTTATATCAATAACTGTTTAAGATGTCATGGCGAAGATGGTAAAGCGGGTTTAAATGGCGCTGCTAATTTAACCGCTTCGATGTGCGAAAACAAAGGCCTTATCGGAATTATCAAACATGGCAGAAATTTAATGCCGGCTTACAAAGATCAACTTTCTGAAATAGAAATCAATGCAGTAGCAAGCTATGTTAAATCGCTGCGTTCAGCAGAATAAATGGCAAAACAACTTTATAATACTAGTGCAGCACAAGAACGAATTGTGCTTGTAGGAATTATTACGCCAGACGAAACAGAAGCACAAGAAAAAGAATACTTAGCCGAACTTGCCTTTCTGGTAGAAACAGCAGGTGGAACTTGTATTCATCAGTTTACACAAAAAGTACAACGCCCAGATATTCGTACCTATGTAGGTAAAGGAAAACTCGAAGAAATTTGCGAATATGTTAAAGCAGAAGAAGCAGACATTGTTGTTTTTGATGATGAATTAAGTCCATCGCAATTAAGAAATATTGAGTTTGAATTAAAGTGTCGGGTAATGGACAGAAGCAGTTTAATTCTCGATATTTTTGCCAAAAGAGCACAATCTGCTCAGGCTAAAACGCAAGTAGAGCTTGCGCAATGCCAATATATGTTACCACGTTTAAAAAGACTTTGGACCCATTTAGAAAGACAAAAAGGGGGTATTGGTATGCGCGGACCAGGAGAGTCTCAAATAGAAACCGATAAAAGAATTATTTTACAAAAAATAACATTGCTTAAAGAAAAATTAGAAATAATTGATAAGCAAAACGAGACGCAAAGAAAAAATCGAAACGAATTGATTCGTGTTGCTTTAGTAGGTTATACCAATGTTGGTAAATCTACCATCATGAACATGCTGAGTAAATCTGAAGTCTTTGCCGAAAATAAATTATTTGCTACGCTCGATACAACCGTTCGTAAAGTAGTAATTGCAAACCTTCCTTTTTTACTTTCCGACACCGTAGGTTTTATTCGCAAATTACCCCATCATTTAGTAGAATGTTTTAAATCTACTTTATCAGAAGTACAAGAAGCAGATATATTAATGCAAGTGGTTGATATTTCGCATCCAAGTTTTGAAGAACAAATTAGTGTGGTTAATGAAACGCTGAAAGACCTGAAGGTGCTAGATAAACCGATGATTATGGTATTCAATAAAGTGGATGCATTTTATTCGGAAGATGGAGAAATGAGTATTGCCGATTTTGAAAAAAGCTGGATTAGTAAAACAAATACGCCTGCCATATTTATTTCTGCTTTAAATAAATCAAACCTAGAAAGTTTTAGAACATTGATTTATGATAAAGTAAAAGCCTTACACGAAACAAGATATCCTAATCAACAATTTTTATATTAATTATTGAAAGCTTTGCATGTCTGTTAACTTTTTATAAGTCCCATTTAGGCTAATCAATTCTGCATGTTTTCCTTGTTCAATAATCTTACCATCTTGCATGACTACAATTGTATCTGCATGTTGAATAGTAGATAATCGATGAGCAATAACAATAGAGGTTCTGTTTTGCATTAATTTATGAATGGCATCTTGAACCAATTTTTCGGATTCGGTATCTAATGCAGAAGTGGCTTCGTCTAAAATTAATATGGGTGGGTTTTTTAATACTGCCCTAGCAATAGATAAGCGCTGACGCTGTCCACCAGAGAGTTTGTCACCTCTGTCGCCAATATTAGTATCGTAACCATCAGCTAATTTTACAATAAATTCATCTGCATTGGCAATTTTAGCTGCAGCTATTACTGCTTCTCTACTAGCAGATTTATTTCCAAATGCAATATTATTAAAAATGGTATCATTAAATAAAATAGACTCTTGTGTTACAATGCCCATTAACTGATTTAAATCGTGTAATTTTATTTTTCTAATGTCGATGCCATCAATTAATATTTGACCGTCTGTAACATCATAAAACCTAGGCAATAAATCGGCCATGGTAGATTTACCTGCGCCCGATTGTCCTACTAATGCAATCATCTTTCCAGCCTCCACTGTCAAATTGATTTGTTCTAAAACTTTGGTATCGGCATATTGAAAACTCACATCTTTGAAAACTATTTGCGCATTTAAAGTCGTTTTAGCAACCGCGTCTTTGTCTTCTACAATATTTACATCTGTTTCTAATACACTAAAAATGCGGGCTCCGGAGGCTATGCCTCTTTGAATATTAGTGATCGCAGTCGAAATATTTTTAGCAGGAATTAATATCTGAGAATATAAAATAATATAAGTGATGAATTCGCTCGCATTTAATTCTGATTGGTTTTCTAATACCAAACGACCTCCATATAGAATAACTAAAACAACAATACTGATGCCTAAAAATTCTGAAATTGGAGAAGCTAATTCTCTCTTATTCCACATTGATTTTAAAACACTTCGGTATTTATTGTTTTGTTGATCAAATTTTTCTCTTACATATTGTTGCGCATTAAATGCTTTAATTATTCTAATGCCAGAAATTGTTTCTTCAATAATACTTAACATTTCACCCAATAGCCCTTGCCCTACTTCAGCTTCTTTTCTTAATTTTCTAGAAATCCATGCAATTACGCCTCCAGATATTGGCAATACCAATAGCGTAAAAAAGGTGAGTTTTACAGACATGCTAAATAGCAGCACCACGTAGCCAATGATCATGAGGGGTTCTCTAAATATCACCTGCACCGAACTCACAACAGAATTTTCTACTTCGTTCACATCATTTGATAGGCTCGACATTAAATCGCCTTTTCGCTGACTATGAAAATAGCCAACCTGTAAAGAAGTGATTTTTAAAAATAAAGATTCTCTTATATTTTTTACTACATGCGTTCGCATAGAAGTAAGTACTCTTTGCGACCAGTATTTAAATAGATTGGCTAAGAAAACCGAAACAACTATAACAACACAAACAAATTGCAAAGCACCTACTTGACCATAGGTCTTAAAAATACTTGCAAAGTAAAAATTAAATATGCCTTTAAAATACTCCAGATTTAAAGCGAATTCGGGCTTCGCAACAATTGTTACCACTTCCACTTTTTCAAAAATCACATTTAATAAAGGGATCATGAGCGTAAAATTTGCCAAACCAAAAATCACGGCCAATACCGCAAGTATAAAATACTTTGGTACAAATCGATTAAATGGCTTTGCAAAAGAAAGTAGCTTGAAATAAATCTTCATTTAAAAAAGTTTAGGTTAATGGAGGCCTTACAAGCCTTCCAAAAAACTATGCAATTTAGTATAAATCCACTAATCAGAATAATACTATCTTTGTATATTATAAAAATTTATGATTAGCATCATTACTGCCATACATAATCAATTGGAGATGAATGAAATTTTTTGGGAAAACCTTAAAAAGTACACGCATTACCCTTTTGAGTTAATAATTATTGACAACCACTCCAGTGATGGTAGCAAAGAATTTTTCATAGAAAAAGGTGCTACTGTAATTGCAAACCAGGCTAATTATTCTTATCCATACACCCAAAATCAAGGAATTAAAATTGCTACAAACGATATTTTCGCATTTTTAAACAACGACATAATTGTTTCTCCAAACTGGGATCAAAAGATTTTAGACAGCATGGAAAAAAATCAATTAGATGTTATTACTGTTTGTGGCATTGAAAGAGTAGAAAGCTTAGACAAAACCTTAAGCTTAGGTAGGCGATGGAAATTAATAAAAAACTTAACCGGCTTTATTCCAAAAACAAAAAAACTCTTAACTGCTATGCATTATTTAATGTATGGTAATTGGGAATCTTTTTCTGCAAAAAGATATAAGCAATTCAAAAATAAAGTAGTTGAAGGATTTGTAGGAAATAGCGTAATATTTAATAGAAAAGCATTAGATTTATTGGGCTTATGGGACGAGAGAATACAAGGTGCTGATTGGGATTTATATATTAGAAGCAAAAAGAGAGCGCTCGAATTTGCAGATATAAAACCTTGTCATATTGCATTAGACGTATTCAATCATCATTATATAAGATTAACGCAAAAAGCTAAACCGCCTGTATTTGCTGATGCAGCAAGCATCATCAAATTAGAAGAAAAATGGACCAAAGAAGAACTTGCACTTTATTTAAAAGATAATTTGAGCACTTAATAAATTAAAAATGGAAACAAAACGTCAGCAAAAATTTGCAAGAGTTATACAAAAAGAATTAAGTGAAATCTTACAAAAAGAAGGTTGGTCTTTTCATGGCAGTAGTATTGTAACGATTACCATGGTAAGAATGAGTCCAGATCTTTCTATTGCTAAAGTTTACCTCAGTATTTTTAATGCCGAAAACAACGAACTATTATTAAATGAATTACGCGCCAAAGCCCGTGAGATTCGATATAAATTAGGAGAAAAAATTCGCAATCAAGTTCGCGTCATTCCAAACATCGATTTTTTTATCGACGACTCTATGGAATATGTTTCTAAAATGGAGAAACTATTTGATGCCATTAATAAGCCCAAAGAGGGTGAAAACCCCGCTGAAAGCGCGTCTGGAGGCCCCGAAAAAGACAATTAAACTAAACTTATTCCTATTAAGTGAATAAATTCTGCTCGGGTTTTTTCGTTTTCGAAAGCACCTGTAAATGCAGAAGTAGTGGTTACCGAATTTTGTTTTTGTATACCACGCATACTCATGCATAAGTGTTTACATTCTATCACTACCGCAACACCTAATGGGTTTAAGGTCTCTTGAATGCAATTCAGAATTTCTGTTGTTAATCTTTCTTGTACTTGTAATCTTCTGGCAAAGGCATCGGCCACTCTAGGAATTTTACTTAATCCTACAATATGTCCGTTGGGAATATAGGCAATGTGCGCCTTGCCAAAAAATGGTAATAAATGATGTTCGCACAAAGAATAAATTTCGATGTCTTTTACAATGACCATTTGAGAATAATCATCTTTAAACATGGCAGACTTTAAAATTTCTGCCGGATTTAAATCATAGCCATGGGTTAAAAATTGCATTGCTTTTGCAGCACGAGTAGGTGTTTTAAGGATTCCTTCTCTCGATACATCTTCACCAATTGTACTAAGCAACGAAGTATAACTTTTGGCTAATTGATCTATGCTTTCTTGATTGTATTGGTCAATTTTTTGGTATCCTTTTTTATTTTCTGATTCTTCCATCCTAAAATTATCCAAAATATTCTACAAAATTATTTTCTGTTTCATATAATTTAATAGCATGTAATTTCACACCATCTTTTTCTATATGTGGCAAAAGTTGATTCCAAATCTCTACTGCTAAAACTTCTGTAGAAGCCAATTTACCTTTCATAAAATCAACATCTAAATTAATATTGCTGTGATCGATTTTATTAATTACTTCTTTATTAATAATATCACGTAGGTCTTTTAAATCTACTACAAATCCAGTTTGCGGATTAATTTCCCCTTTAACAGTTACAAATAGCTCGTAATTATGACCATGCCAGTTTGGATTAGCACATTTCCCAAACACCGCGGTGTTTTGCTCTTGTGACCATTCTTCCCTAAATAACTTATGTGCCGCGTTAAAACGCTCTCTTCTTGTAATAAAAACCATGTTTTAGCTATATGAATTGCAAATATAAATAAAGCCGGTGCTTATCTGCTAATTGTTGAATAAATTTCCTGCTATTTGCTAATTTCGTGTATGAAAATATTGATTGTAGCTGCTACCGAAATGGAGATGGAGCCAATTAAAAATAGGATTTCTGTCGATTTAAATAAATTACATGAAATTACCTTTTTAATTGCTGGTGTGGGTATGGTAAACACCACCTATTTTTTGACCAAATTACTCAGTAAACATACATTTGATTTAGCAATAAATATTGGAATAGCTGGCGCATTCGATAGAAAATTAAATATTGGTGAAGTGCTGCATATTACATCAGATTTATTTGCCGAAATGGGTGCAGAAGACGATAGCTCCTTTTTATCATTGATACAATTGGGTTTACAAACGCCTAAAGAATTTCCTTTTCTTTGGGGAGAATTAGTGCCAGAACAAAATATCTTAAGCGAGCAAATAGCGCAGCTTCAAAAGGTTAGGGCAATTACCGTAAATAAAACACATGGAAAATTAAGTAGTATTTTACAAACACAAAATCTATATAATCCACAAATAGAAAGTATGGAAGGTGCTGCCTTTTTCTTTTGTTGCATGAACGAAAAAATACCATGTCTGCAAATTAGAAGTATCTCTAATTATGTTGAAAAAAGAAATAAAGAAAATTGGAATATTCCTTTGGCACTAAAAAATTTACAAGGCTACCTTATTGAATTGCTTACACAAATTTAATTAGCTGCAATTGCCCACCTAATATCATTACTTGCACTACTGCTTTGTTTCGCGCTGAACCAATTAGCAATAAAAGAAATAATAAATACGGTAGCAAAAACCAATAAAAAGTCGGTGTATATTAACTTTACAGGATAAGCTTGTAAATACTCCCCAGTAGAAGAATATATACTTATTAATTTAAATTTAGCTTGTAAAATAGCAAAGCCAGCACCTAAAAATAATCCGATGAAAGTACCTAATAGTGAAATCATCATACCTTCATAAAAATAGATTTTTTGAATTTGATTTTTAGTAGCCCCTAAGGTTCTTAAAACTGCAATATCTTTTTTCTTATCAATAATTAACATGGTCACCGAACCAATAATATTACAAATAGCAATAATTAGAATAAAAGTTAATACTAAATAAACTGCCCATCGTTCGGTATTTAAAACTTTGTAAAGCGATTCATTTAATTGAAATCTATTTTTCACCATAAATTTAGCGGGCAACTTTGATGCTAATATTTTTTGATAGGCTAACATTTCTTTCCCGTCATGTAAATAGATATCGACACTACTTAATTTATTTTCTTGGGCAAATAAATTCTCCGCAAAATCAATAGGAACAAACATTACACGCTCATCCATTTCTTGTTGAACAGCAAAAATGCCACTTGCATAAATAGCCGCAGAATTCAAAGAACTAGCGGGATCTAGCGTATTTAAACGAGAATTTTGCTTTGGCGCTAAGACCATTATTTGTTCAATAGGCTGTGTAATATCTATACCCAATGCATTTTCTATTCCTTTACCAATAACGGCATAGGCTTGTCCGTTTTCTTGTAAAGTAAAAGTACCTGCTCTTAAAACAGAATCAATTTCTTTAGATTGTAAATATTGTTGGCTAACCCCTCTAAGTGTTGCAAAATATTGTGAATTATTATATTTCAACAAAACATTATCTTCTAAAACATTTACATAATAATTGATGGCTGGAGTTACAAATAAATTGGTATCTAAACTGCTCTTATTAAATTTTGTACCAACGCTCGGCATGATTTTCAAATCTGGACTTAGCTTTTTGGCATAAATTAAATTGAGTTCTTCAAATCCATTAAATACACTAAGAATAAGAAATAAAGCCGCAGTACCAATAGTTACGCCTATTACAGAGATCCAAGAAATCCAGGTAATGGCATTGGTCGATTTTTTTGCAAATAAATATCGCTTAGCAATGAATAATTCGGTTCGCATTTTATTGTAAAAATGGATTATGTGTGCGCTCTTGTCCTATGGTAGTGGTAATTCCGTGCCCAGCATACACTTTTGTATCTGCAGGTAAGGAAAATAAATTTTTTTTAATTGATTGAATTAAGGTATCATAATTTCCACCTGCTAAATCCGTTCTGCCAATACTTTTAAAAAATAATACATCACCAGCAATAATGAATTGTTGCGCTTCACAATAAAAAGAAATACTTCCAGGTGAATGACCCGGTGTAAAAATGATCTTTAGTATATCTGTTCCTAATTGAATTTCATCTTCAATAGATAAAAAATGATCGGGTTCATCTGCTGCTTTATAAACAAATCCGTAATTACTTGCATAACTAGGTATTGCACGCCATACACTTAATTCTAGCTCATGCATTTCCATTTTTAATCCATAAGTTTTTTCTATGAAAGCTGCACCTAATACATGATCTATATGTGCATGTGTAAATAGCATGCGTTTAACTTGTAACTTATTTGATTGAATAAATTCTTGTAGCACTTGTTGCTCCGAAATATCATAACAGCCTGGATCAATAATTATGGCTGCTGCATGCTCATTATAAATCACATAAGTGTTTTCTTGAAATGCATTAAAAGTAAATGCTTTAATGGTTAACATAATCAGATTTTATAGGTTAAAAATAAGATATTTTATTCGATAGCTGTAAATAAATAACTAAATTCGAATATCCTGCATTTAACCCATGAACCCTATTGTTCGTTATATATTATCCTTACTGGTATTAGGCTTTAACCTAATAGGGATTTGCTTTGGTCAGGCACAGGGTACACAAACCGAATTTGGAAAAAACAGGGTTCAATTCAAAGAGTTTCAATGGTTTTATTATCATTCACCTCATTTCGATACTTATTATTATAAAGAAGGAAAAGAATTAGGTGCTATGGTTGGAAGAATAGCCGAACAAAATTTAAAAGAAATTGAAAATACTTTAGATTATAAATTAGCCGGACGAATAGAAATTTTAGCTTATAATAAATTAAGTGATCTAGTACAAACTAATTTAGGACTAATTACCGATCAACAACAAAACATTGGAGGCATTACGCCAATTGTTGGCAATAAATTATTTATTTATTTTGATGGCAATACCGAACACCTATATAAACAAATTAGAGCAGGTATTGCCGAAGTATTAATTAATGAATTATTATATGGCGGTAATTTACAAGAAAAGCTTTCAAACTCAACACTATTAACACTTCCAGACTGGTTCATCCCAGGATTAAAATCTTATATAGCAGAACCTTGGAATGTTGATTTAGATAATTCGCTTAAAGATGGCATATTAAATGGGCGATATAAAAAGTTTAATCGAATGGCTAGTACAGATGCTAAAACTGCTGGACATTCTATTTGGAAATATATTGTAGATAATTTTGGTTCTTCTTCTATATCCAATATTATTTACATGACCCGTGTAAATAGAAATGCCGAAAATGGTTTTATTTATATTGTTGGTTTAGATTTTAAAGAACTCGGCGAAGCATGGCTAAACTTTTATAAGAAACAATATATAAATTCAGGTAATGCAACAAAAGAAACAAGCCTAAAGCAGTTTTTACATTTAGGTAAAAAAAGGAATGCGACACTAGATTATAAAACATTTAAATACAGTCCTGATGGAAAGAAATTAGCTTACTTGATTAATAAAAGTGGTAAAATAAAAGTATATGTGCTGGATTTAAATACCCAAAAAACCAAAAAAGTATACAAATCGGGGATTAAAAGTAGCTCTTTTGTTTCTGATAATGAAGATGTTAACATTACCTGGCACCCAAGTAGTTTGTTGCTAGCCATTAGCCACGAGCAAAAAAGCATGCCACAAATAAAAGTGCTCAACCTGGCAAACAAAAAAGATGATGATTTAATTAAAATGTACAAGTATGAAAAAATACTTGATTTAGATTATTCTGCTGATGGTAGAAAATGGGTTTTGTCTGCAGTAAAAAATGGTCAGTCTGATCTGTATTTATTTGACATTTTGACTAGAAGAGAGGAACAAATTACCGACGATTGGTTCGACGATTTAAATCCAAGATTTTATGACCGTTCAAATAATATAGTTTTTAGTTCTAATAGAATTGCTGATACATTACAAAAAGAAGTTTTTAAAAATTTCCCCATCATTAATAATTACGATTTATTTCTTTTTGATTTAACAAAAAAAACAAATGAATGTAAAAGAATAGTGAATACCCCCTTTGATAATGAATCTAAACCTATTGAATATGCGAAAGATAAAATTGCATTCTTAACAGATCAAAGTGGTATTATCAATAGAAAGATTCTCTCGCTCGACTCTGCCATTGCTTATCAATACGATACCACTATATTTTATTATGATACCACTATAGTCGTTTACAAAGACTCCTTTAGCACATCTCCAAATAGTAATTATGCTAGAAATATTGACAAACACGATATTAGTAAAAAAAGCAGAATCATTACCGACATGCTGTCGAATAATAATTTAAAATTTGGATTGATCGCTACAGAAGTAAATACAGACACTAGCCTTTGGACTAATTTTGCGATTAAGAAAAAAACGCAACTCCAAAAATTACTTTTCAAATTTAACAATGAAAAAAAAGTAGCTGCACTTGCATTATTAGATTCTATTAAAAATAGTAGAATAGAAGATTCTTTAGCCGCAATAAAAGATACTAATCAAATTAATATTCCAATTTCTAGCGATTACTTTTTTCAAACTACCTTTCCAAGAATAAAAAGTGAAAAAACAATTCCGATAAATATTCAAACGGCAAGTGGGAATCAAATTATTTATTTATCAGAAAAGAAAAAAAAGAAAAGCAATAAAGAAAAAAACCTCGACGATTACTTTTCAAAATCGGCCCCAATTCCATATTTACCAAGTTTTTCGACCAGTTATATAGTAAGTCAAGTTGATAATAGCTTAATAACCAATAGCTACCAACAATTTACAGGTGTTGGACCAATTTACATTAACGCTGCAATAAATGCTTTGATAAAAGTGGGTGCTTCCGATTTATTAGAAGACTATCGTTTTATTGGCGGCTTTAGGTTGTCTGGAAACTTAACCATTCCAGAATATTTTTTGAGTTATGAAAATTTGAAAAAAAGAATTGACAAACAATTTATTTTTTACAAACAAGGTGGAGATGATTACCAAGGTGTTGGAGCTAACAGAACCAATAGCTATGAATTCAAAAGTATTCTTAAATATCCATTTAACGAACAAAGTGCTATTAAAACTTCTTTCTTTTATAGAAGAGACGAAAGAATTACTTTAGCGACCGATAGTTTTAGTTTAAATCTACCTAATTACAATAGCAACAATATTGGTTTTCGCTTAGAATATGTTTATGACAATACGGTTAACAAAGGCTTAAACCTCTACAATGGCAGTAGATACAAGCTTTACATCGAAGAGTTTTTAGACATAGATCATACAAAAAATAAAATGGTCAACATTGGTTTTGATTTTAGACATTATCAAAAACTAACTCGTCAAATAATTTTTGCGGGTAGATTAGCAGGCTCTAGTTCCATTGCAGCACAAAAAGTAATGTACTATTTAGGCGGCGTGGATAGTTGGTTTACGCCTAAGTTTAACAATGGTATTCAAATTGATAAAACAAGAGATTATAAATACCAAGCATTGGCTACAAACTTAAGAGGCTTTAACCAGAACATTAGAAATGGAAATAATTTTTTAGTAGCAAACGCTGAACTAAGAATTCCTGTTTTTGCATACCTATTAAACAGACCTATTAAATCAGACTTTATTAAGAATTTTCAAATAATGCCATTTGCAGATGTTGGCGCCGCTTGGTTGGGAGCCGACCCTTTTAGTAAAGAAAATAGGTTTAACAAACTAGAGGTGCAAGGCTCACCCGTTAAAGTAACCATCATTGAGCCCAAATACCCAATTGTAGGTGGCTATGGATGGGGTGCAAGATCTAGATTATTGGGTTATTTTGTAAGATTTGATATGGCTTGGGGAGTGCAAAATAATGTGGTAAATAAAAATCCTGTTTATTATATCTCGTTGAGTTTAGATTTTTAATTTACTTCCACTCTAAACTTTCTAATAGCACATTAATATCTTTTTTAACAAACTTAATAAGTGGAGCCAAAGAATCTGCTTGAGGTTCTGCATAAAAATACAATGCACCTCTTAAAAAATTCTTGGTGCTATCGGTTACAAAAAATTGTACAGAAGATGCCGTATTACCTGCAATCTCGTAATACAAACCATATACATGATGCTTTGGATTATTAATTCTACTCTCGTCAATACCCTCTGCTTTTACGGTATGTTTAAAGGCAAGCTTTCTAGCATTTTCCATTAATTCGATTAATTCTTTTGAAGAATTTAGGGCGTAATAACTTAAATGAATTCTGCCATTTAAACTCGGGAAGACCACATTTTTCCAACAAGCATTGGTGTGTTCGGAGCTATCGTTCCAAACAGCAGCATAAGTGGGAATTTTAAAGCTATAGTTGCATCCTGACTGGTAGTCTTGGTATTTTTTATCCGGTAAATTAATGCGATAATATCCCCTTGGCTTAGGTGCATAATCGTTATGGCATGCCGTAAAAGCAAAAACAAAAAATATAAAATATAAAATAAAATATTTAGACATTATAAAGATTTATTAATTGTCATCTTCACTCTTTTTACTCTTCGCCTATCTGCAGATTCTATAGTAAAAGTAAAGTTATCAAAAACCACTTTTTCGTTGATAAATAAAAAACGGCCTGCAATAGCTAACACCAAACCACCAATGGTATCTGCTTCGACTCTAACTTCATCAAATGTATCATCTGCAATGGCTAATACTTTACACAAATCGTTGATGGGTGTTTTTCCATCAAACACATAATTATAGTCATCTAATTTAGAATACCTTAATTCATCGTCTGCTTCATCATATTCATCAGAAATATCCCCTACAATTTCTTCTAAAATGTCCTCTAATGTAACCAATCCGGAGGTTCCGCCATATTCATCTACCACAATAGCAATATGCGTATGCTTCGCCCTGAATTCTTTTAAGAGGTCATCAATTTTTTTATTTTCCGGAACAAAGAATCCTGGTCTAATTAATTTTCTCCAATCAAAATTATTTTGTTCTCTATAAATTAAAATATCTTTTATAAAAATAATACCTTTAATACTATCTAAGTTTTTTTCAAAAATAGGAATCCTAGAATAGCGTGTATCTTTTATTTTTTGAAATACCTCTTCGAAATTCATGTCTATAGATAAGGCAACCATATCCATTCTGTTTCGCATAATTTGTTTCACAGAAATATTTCCAAAATTGGCAATGCCTTTTAAAATAACTTGTTCCTCTTCATTCTCTTCATTAATTAAATCGGAATCTAATAATTGATCGAATTCTTTTTCTGAAAATTGAAAGGGAGACTTTACCGCTTTATTGATAGCCTTGGTTAACAATAAAATCAATAGCATGAGGGGTTTAAGCATCCATTGAATAAATGCAATTAAACCAGTTATTTTTCTTACAAACAATAAATGATGCTTATGCGCATACACATTGGGCACATACATTACTGTCAATAATAAATAAATAGCAATGAAAATTAATTTAAGTAAAATTCCTAAAAATAAGTATTGCGGGAAAAATACGATACGATCGAGCAGCGTAACTGCAATAACAACAATAGCAACTAATAAAATTGTTTGTGCACTAACAATTGCCGCTTTTAAAGTAGCAGGTTTGTCTAATAGTGCAAGAATTTTTTTGTCTTGGGTTTCTTCGGATTTTTTTAATAGAAATATATTGCTTTCGCTTATACTATTAAATGCAGTGTTTGCTGCATTCATTAACCCCAATAAAAATGTAAAGATTATAATAGCAAATAGGTAAAAAAATAATTGGCCGGGTTCCAAATATGGAACCTGACCAATTACACTGATTAAACTAGGATAAGGATCTGCGTTTGTTTCCAAAATTGATTGATTTGTGAACATTAAAATGGCAAACCATCACCTATCTCGTCTGTAGCAGCGGGTGCGCTAACAACTTGGTTGATAGGATTTGAATTAGCACCATCCTCTTTCTTGCCCAGCATGGTAAAGCTATCACCAACAATCTCTGTGGTGTATCGCTTGATACCTTCTTTGTCATCCCAAGAACGGGTTCTTATTTTCCCCTCCACATAAATCTGTTTTCCTTTTTTCAAGTACTTTTCCGCTACCTCTGCCAATCCCCTCCACAATACAATGTTGTGCCACTCGGTCTGCTCGGATTTTTCTCCGGCTTTATTAGTGTACGTTTCGGTTGTTGCCAGAGAAAACGAAGCTACAGCTACCCCATTTTCCAAATGTCTAACTTCTGGGTCCTTGCCCAAATGTCCAACTAAAATTACTTTGTTTACTCCTGACATATTATATAATTTAAATACAAAATAAAGTTAAGTATTTTTTTGAAAGTACTGTTCAATTAATCTTGGTATTGGATAAATCTTTAATTCGTCATCCTTAATATATTGATAGAATGCTTGATTTTTATGCCATTCGGGGCTAACATTGATTTTCCAAAATTTCGCATAAATATGCTGATGTGTTAAAACATGTTTAAATTTTGTGGAAATATGTTGAATCGTAATGGAGGCATCGGCAAAAATATTTTGCCATTCGGCGCTTTGCATCATTTCGTTTTCTGGCAATTCTGTTAGCGTTTCTATTAAAGGCATTTCATATAAATGTTGCCAAATATCTTTTTGCGTTCTTCGATTGATATACAAACCGCCTTCGTGTTCGATATGCAAATAATGAAAATAGCGCGCTCTGATTTTTAATTTATTGTTTTTTACGGGTAATTGATCAATGTTTTGCTTTTCATATGCCGAACAAAATTGTTGAAAAGGACATGTTTCGCAAATGGGCTTTGGTTTACATTGCATGGCTCCAAATTCCATAATGGCCTGGTTAAATAAGGCTGGATTTTTTGGATCTATTAATTGATTAGCCAAAACAGTAAATTCTTTCTTGCCAGCCCCTGTATTGATTGGTGTAGTGATATTAAACAATCTAGCAAGCACCCTAAAAACATTGCCATCTACAACCGCTTTGGCCTGCCCAAAAGCAAAAGAAGCAATAGCTGCAGCAGTATATTCGCCCACACCTTTTAATTGAATCAATGTTTCATAATTGTTTGGGAATTTACCTTGATGCTTAGCAAGCACTTCTTTTGCAGCAAAATGAAGGTTTCTGGCCCTAGAATAATAGCCTAAGCCTTGCCAAGATCTCAATACTTGGGCTTCTGGTGCATTGGCTAAATCAAAAACAGTAGGATAGGTGCTGATAAAATGCAGGTAATAAGGTGTGCCCTGTTCTACCCTAGTTTGTTGGAGAATAATCTCCGAAAGCCATATTTTATAAGGGTCTTGCGTATTTCTCCAAGGCAAGTCACGCTTATTTTGATGGTACCAGGCAATGAGTTGATGGGCTATTTCCTTCATTATTGCTCAAAAATACAATCTCGACAAGCATTTGACTAATTTAATAGCGAAGAATTCGGTTCTTTTTTTAACTAAAACAGTATCAATCATTTAATTTTAAAGAAATGATAAATAAAAGCGGTTTTTTCTGTTTTTTATTTCTGAATATCAATGAAAAGCACTATAATTGCATCCCTTTAAAAAACGTAAGTAAAATTCATTTAAAAATTATAAAAGATGACAAAAGCTGAAATTATTGCTGAAATTGCAGCGAAAACAGGAATTGAAAAAGTTGATGTACAAGAAACGGTAGAATCATTTTTCAAAGTAATCAAAGGCTCTTTACAAGAAGGCGAGAATGTTTATGTAAGAGGTTTTGGTTCATTTATTGTTAAAAAAAGAGCTAAGAAAACAGCTCGTAACATTTCAAAAAACACCGCAATTATAATTCCTGAGCACTTTGTGCCAAGTTTTAAACCAGCAAAAACTTTCGTAGAAAAAGTAAAAAATTCTACCAAAAGCAAAGCATCATTAGCGAAATAATTATTCATGCAATCCATTAAAAAATCTCAATGGTTAATTGTACTGGCAATCATTATTATAATGAATGCCCTATTAACACTTGATTTAAAGCCGCCTGGTGCAGGCAATGGAATGAGAGCAGGTGCTGCCGCTAATAAAAGCACCGAAAGTGCTAGCATTAGCATGGATTCAGAAATTGCTGCTGCTAAAAAGAGTTTAGCAGACAACACAAATAAAATGATTCTTCAACTAGAAAATGAGCTGAGCGATTTATCTGGTAACGAAAAAGAATTAAAAATAAAAGAGCTTGCAGAAGCATATGCTAATAACAACCAATTTACGGTTGCTGCATTTTACTACTTAAACGGATCTGCAGACGATGCTAAAGAATATATTTTAGCAGCAGAAGCATTTCGAAAAGCATATAAAAACAATTCGGACTCTAGTAAAATTCCCGCATTGATTGAAAAAGCAACCTCTTGCTTTCAATCTGCGCTAGAAAAAGAACCAAATAATTTAGATGCTAAATCGGGTTTAGGCAGTTGTATTGTAGATGCAGGCCAAAATCCAATGCAAGGAATTCAATTATTACTCGCGGTAGTAAAAGTAGATTCTTTGAATTTAAATGCGAATTTAAACTTAGGTTTGTTCTCCATGAAGTCGGGTCAATTTGACAAGGCAATTAAGCGTTTCGAAACAGTTGCAAAACTGAAACCTAATGCAGAAATATATGGCATGCTGGCCGATGCATACGAACAAACTGGAAATAATGAAGCAGCCATTGCTGCTTTGAAAAAAGCAAAAGCTTACATTATCGATAAAGATATATTAGTCAACATTGATAATTACATAAAGAATTTAAAAAAATAATTGTTTCACTTTAACACTGGGAATTATGCCAAGCGGTAAGAAAAGAAAAAGACATAAGATGGCTACTCATAAACGCAAAAAGCGTTTAAGAAAAAACAGACATAAGAAGAAGTAATCTTCTAATCTGCACAGCTTAACCTTATAAAATTTCTTGCACGATATGCGTATAGCTATCGTGCAAGACTTGTTTTTATAGGTTTTCTCCATTTTTTTATTTGCTGATTTCAATACACCAGTGTGTGATTAAAGAAATTTACATTGAATAAAGAATTAGTAATTAATGCTACGCCAGATGGGGTAGTATTGGCATTGTTGCAGGACAAACAACTAATTGAACTTCATCAAGAAAAAACAAATAACAGTTTCTCTGTTGGTGATATTTATTTAGGGCGAATCAAAAAGATTATGCCTGGTTTGAATGCTGCATTTGTAGATGTAGGGTACGAAAAAGATGCGTTCCTACATTACCTCGATTTAGGATCTCAAGTACAAACGTTATTAAAATATACTAAACGCGTTCGATCGGCTCCTAAAAACGAAAGAATTAGTATCTCCGACTTTCCATTAGAAGTAGATATTAATAAAAGCGGAAAAATTACCGAAATACTAGGTAAGAATCTACTTATTCCTGTTCAAATTGCCAAAGAACCCATATCATCTAAGGGTCCTAGACTCAGTGCGGAAATTTCGCTTGCTGGCCGTTATGTGGTTTTAGTACCCTTTAGCGATGTCATTTCTGTTTCTAAAAAAATCAAAAGTGCAGGCGAAAGAAATCGATTGAAAAAAATCATCGAAAGTGTGAAGCCTAAAAACTTTGGTGTAATTATTAGAACCGTTTCGGAAAATAAAGGAGTAGCAGAACTTCACAACGACCTTAAAGAATTAGTAGAAAGATGGAATACCGTTAGCAGTAAAATTGTTACGACAGAACCGGCTAAAAGAATGCTAGGCGAAATTGATAAAACCTCGACCGTTTTAAGAGATATGCTCAATGCCTCTTTCAATAATGTACACATCAATGATGCGACTATTTTTGAAGAAGTAAAAACCTATATCCATCAAAT
>CAIMAP010000058.1 GCA_903838995.1 uncultured bacterium
AAGAAGTAAAAAATATGCTGAAAGATAAAAGGTTAGCAAAGTTGCTATTGGGTTCGATGTAATATTGATAAATTAATTTTCTACTTCTGACTCAGAAAATATTAATAAATCAAAAAACATACCTAATAAGCCTATTAATATTTCTGATAGGATTAATATAAATATTCCAACAAAGATATTTTCGTATTTAAAAATTAACGCAATAATACCTGAGCTAATTAACAAGAAAACAGATAAAGCGGTCATATATAATGGAATTAATTCATATATAGTTTCTTTGTCTAAACTAGCGTCTTGTTTTTTTAGGATAGACTTAGAAATACGAATCATCATTTGACCCAAAACCAAACTGGTAATTAAAAGACCGAAGCCAATTGCAAAATATTTGCCATTACTTTTAATGAGATTAATTGTGTTTTTGATAGAGAAATCCACAAGATAGTTATCGGAATATAAAGAAAATATAATTACAGTGGTAATAAAAATTAAAATCATCAGTAATGATTTTTTTTGCTTCTGAATGGAATAATTAGCAAATTTATTATAATAATTCAGACCGATACCCACTAATAATAATACAATTGTAATTTGAATTAATGTAACAATTAACTTAATTATGGCATTAAAAGTTCTATTCATTTCTTTTTTTAAATTATTTGTAATTGGTTTTATTAGTTTGCTTTAATTTGTATCTTTTTACCATAAACTAAGTGATCGCCAAGATCACCTTCTGGTGTAATTACCCAAATTAAGGGTTGTTTTACTTTAATAGTAGGAGCGGAGGCATAGCCATCTGTAAAATATATTACCCCACTATAATTGCTTTTTGAAGTTTTTATAAAAGACAATGCTGGATCAAAATTAGTACCACCACCTCCATTTACTTTTATGGACATTTTCGGTTTATAGGCCTCAACCGATTGAACAGCCGCATCACATTGAATAATTGTTACATCTGCTCCACATCGATATACATGGTTGATTTCGTTCAGGAACAACTGTAAAGTAATATCGTCAATCGACCCAGAGGTATCAATTACAACGGCTAACTTCCATTGTCTTTTTATTTTAATTCCAGGTCTGGTGCCATATCTTTTACTAATTCTTTTCATGGTATGTGCTACATACGATCTTCCGTTCGTAGATGCAAAGAGTCTGAGTAGTCTTTTCCAATCTACACCTGGCTTAGTTCTTTCTAAAGATTTTATATAATCTATTAATTCACCAGGAAGGGTGCCATGCATTCTTGTTGGTGTGCGTTTTAAAGCATCAACAATTTTTTGACCTAAAATATCATTTAGAATAGCACTTGAAGTGCCAGCACCTTCGGCACTTTGAGAGCCACTAATTATCCATTTAGAATGATCTCCGTTTTTGCTTTCGCCCGACATGGCATTCAATGCCGCTAAGCTTTTTGGGGCACTTTCATTCCCCTCATTTTTTAATTTTACTAAAGCATTATAGTAGTAATCCATTGTCTCCTTTTCGCGTAATTTTAAATCAGGAAAAGTAGCTAGCGTAATTGCAAATTCGGGAAGTGTCCAGCTACCAATGTATTGATTTACGACAAGGTCTGCAGCTATGTTTAAAAGCTCATGGTTTTTAAATTTAGCATCTCTAAAAATATGCCTAAACAAAAGGTGTAGCGTTTCGTGTTTAATGACAGCCACTCGTTCGCTAAAAGTATGGAGTTCTTTAAAGAAAAAATCTGAGTTAATATATAGAGCGATGTAATTGTCTTTTATTCCTACAGCTGCAGTTGGAATCTCCTCTGTATAAATTCGAACCACACCAGATAGCAAATGGGCGTAAAAAGGCTCTTTTATGAGCATTTGATTAATACACCTAGAAATCTCTTGCTGAATATCTTTCAAATTACTTTATTTTAAATCAAATTTAATTTTTCTTTTGAAAATAACCGATTTATTCTTAACTTTTGTATCATGTCAAAAATGTCAACGCTAGTTAAAAAAAGTAAGAAGGGAAATTTATTTCAAAAAGAATTGTCTTATGAGATTTTTGAGGGCAATGATTGGCATCAAAGAATTCAACAGATTGAGCATTTGCATAGCATTGGTGTTAACTTTCCAAGTATTCGGCATACTATAGATGAATCTAATAAAAAGTTAATTCAAACTGCTAAATATGTCTGGAAAGACAAAGTTGTTCAACCTCCCAAAATATTAGCATCAAAATATGATCAATTTTGTGATAGTATAAATAGGATGCATGAATTGGGTTACATTCATGGAGACATCTTAGTTAAAAATATTATTTTTAATGGTACCGAATATGTTCTAATAGACCACGAACCTTCTTTGAGTATAAAAATATCAGATAAGCCATATTTAATTGTTACTAAACCTTGGATTGCAATGGAGGATATGGAAAATAATAAAATAACCCAAAAAACAGATTTACTTTGTATTGAAGCAACTAGATATAAACTGTTTGATTTGCCATATTATCGAAAATTTAGAGTCCTTCAGCTAAATAAATTAGTTTTGCATATTAGAGATAATAAGTTAAATTTATTTCATTCGTTAACCTTTTAATTTTAAAAAATGGAACATGTTTTTATTACCACATCACTCAATCCAACTTACGCAATTCAAGAAGAATCGGAGGGTTGGAAAGAAAGTGAACTTCAAGAAAATGCGACTACATTATTTGGCAACATGCTTTATGAGTTCACCCGTACATTAAGGGCTAATTTAAATGACAAAACAGCAATTTATTGGCTTTATAAAAATAATGAGGCATCGAAAAAATACATTAAACTTCCTAATGCTAAAGAAGTGGAGGAGCAAGGTGCTGCAATATTTAGAGCATTAGTTAAATCTAATTTACCAAAATTAACTATAGATATAGTTACAGATTGGTACAGTTCTGAATATTTACATGTTGCGTTTAAATCTTCATCAAATGAAATATGGGAAGATGAATTATTAGAGATTAGTGCTCAATTAGGCGAATATGTACAACCTGATTTTTATGTTTTTGGAACGCATCCAAACTGTGACGATACAATAGTGAACCAAGGTTATTCTGAGGGCGAATTAGACACTGGTATTATTCACTATTTTGATTTAGATACTTATGGTTGGGAAAATAATTTCGAAATGGTTCCACGTATTTCGTTAGAGATGTTTAATGAGGAGTATTTTAAGTAATTTTAAATAACTACTTAAAATGTTTTTTTAATAGTAAACTTTTCCCTAAGACATCAACTGAAAAACAAAAGTCAAAACGAGTGCAAATACAATATATAGTACCATTGCCTTTTTGTTTTTCAGTACTTTTTCTAAAAGGGTAGATTCGATTCGCAACATTTCTTTTCCGTAAATACGTTTTATGTCTTTAATTAATGCCGATCGAAACTCGCTTAGGTGTAAGGCGTCTAAGTTCACAATATGATCTTGCTCGTCTTTAACTGTTAAAGCCAACGATTTTGATTTGCCTGTAATAGAAACTTCGTCACTGGTGATGGTCTCTATTTCGAAGCTTTTAGGCTCGTTAATTATCATTTCGTTGCCAGAAGTGTCTTTTATATAAACGCGGTGTTTAGCAAGCCTAATTTCGGCATTACGGCTTTTAAATACTTTAACTGCTCTGCTAATAAATAAGCCAATAAAGATGATTTCAAATATTTTGTATTCCCAGCTCTTTTCCATAAAAGATGAAAAGCTCAAAAGAGCAAAGCCAACCCATATAAAACTCAGGGTTATTTCGTAAGCCAAGGGCTTATTATAAATAATTTCGTCTCCTTTTTTTACACCTTTAAAAAAATAAGATTCGAGCACATGTTTTAACACAAGCAATAGTACAATGCCTAAAAAAAATGCGCTAATGTATAAAGTGTTATAAAACGAATGGGTAATTTTTTCCATAATATTTTTAATTATCTAATTTCTAAAACTGAAGGGTAGGGAATAAGCGCTTCGCATAAATGACCAACATACTCATCCATAATAATAGAAAGCCCTAAAATAAAGGCAACGGTGATTATGGCGGTAGCTATGTTATTAGCTTTTATTTGTTCCAATTCATTTACATTGGTTAGTTGAAAGAAGGTGAATATACCACCTGCAATTACCATCAAGGTGCAGCAAATGCCAATGGCTACAAACATCGAAACAAAGCCAAAAGAAATAGCTACGCTTTGCCACTCAAAAACATCTTGATTGATAAACCTAATGGCATTTACTGCAGGATTAACTACCGAGGCTAATATGAGCGATCCTGATAATAAAATTCCAGATTGGAAAATTGCAAAAGAAGTGTTGTTTTCTTCTATTTGAAATCTTTTGCGTAAAAAAGAATCCATTAGTTTATACAATAGAAATAATGCACTTACCCCAATAATAAAGGCAACCAATACCTGAATAA
>CAIMAP010000059.1 GCA_903838995.1 uncultured bacterium
CCTGCTGGAAACTCAATTTTAAAATCTTCTTTTAAAGAGACCGAATTTAGGGAATCATTATTATCTGTAAGCGAAAGTTTAATAGTATAATCTCCATTACCTAACGGATATCTTTTTTGATCTATAAATTGAAATTGTAATTGAGATGTATCAGTAACAATGGTGGATAATAAATTATAAGTTTCTTGGCTCTTTAATTCTTCTTTCTGTATATAAAAACGCACACGCACTTTAACACTTGCTTGAAATTTTCCATTGGCTATTTTAGTAAAATTAACAGAACTAGCTAGAATGGATATATTGGTTTCTATATAGGGCTTTGCCTCGGGTGTATTGAAAGTATAATAGGAAAAACTGGCTTTTATTTTTTTTGCAAAACTGTCTGTTGCAAATACCAACACAAATAATAAAACGATGAGTCGAGCAATTACTTTCATAAATAAGTTTAATAAAGCCTGAAATTAGCCAAGATTTCTATATAAATCCTAAAAAAATGCTTTATTTTCGATTTTTCAATTCAAATATTCCGTTTTTAAAATAAATCATGCAATTAAATTACTTACCGTCTATTCAGCAATATTGTCTTTTTGCACAATTAGATACCATCAATTTGAATATTGAGGAATATTACGATAGAAGAACGGAAAGAAATAGATCGCTTATTGCTTCGGCCAATGGACCATTGCTATTAGTCATTCCAACAGGTAAAATTGCGCCAGCAGATCGTTTTTATAAAGCTATTCCAATTGCATACGAAGAACCTTGGCAAAAAAAACATTGGAAAAGTTTGGAATCTAGCTACCGAAGATCGCCCTATTTTGAATTTTATGAGCATCATTTTTATCCTTTTTATGCTAATAAAAACTATGAATTTTTATGGGAATATAATTTGGCAATACTCGAAACTATTAACAAACTACTTAAATTAACGCCACAAATAAGTTTAAATCCAATAGCCGAAAAATTCCAATACCCTGCTAAAATAAAGCCTTACACACAAGTATTTGATACTAAAAATGGATTTATTGAAAATTTAAGTATTTTTGATTTGCTGGCTAATAAAGGGCCAGAGAGTACCATTTATTTAAAATCACAATTATAAAATATGAAAACAACAAAAGGATTGCTATTCATTTATTTATTAATGACAATAATAATATTTGCTTGTACAGATAAGGAAGCTCCTCAAGGTCCCAAATATTTTCCAATTAATAGATATGGCTCCATTTATTTAACAGATAGAAATACGCCAAAATCATTAGCAGGTCATCCTTTTATCAATACCATTACGGGTTTAACCTATATTTTAGATACTGCTACTAAAAGACAAGACAGTGTAGATATTATTTATTATTACGGTAAAGGAAATATTTTAACAGATTCGAATACGATTGCATCGCCTGCCGCATCTGTGTTTTCAAATACCATTACCACCGATAATCCATGGCCAGAATTACTGAATTGGACTACTAGAAATAACACTAAATTTAAAAATATCAGTGATTCTTTGACCCACGATTTAGTAGATGAGGTGCAAAATGATTCTATTTTACAAAAATATGCCGTTAATTTAACGGATACCAAAATCAATAAACTCAAAATTGGATCAATTATCGCTTTTGAAACGATAAATGGTAAAAAAGGAATATTTGTGGTAGAAAATATAGAAGGTACCAACGCTATTACGCGTGCCATTACCATAGCCATGATTGTACAACAATAAAAAATCAATATTCTATCCTTGAAATCCTTATTGTGAACCAATAAGGATTTTTTTTTGACATATAATACGGATTTCTCAATAATCGGCAGTATTTTAGTGGCTTGAAACAAAAAGACGACATATTATTAGATTTAGAAAAGATAGAAGTTCTATTTGATGGGCCTGAAGCAAATTTAAAGGCCTTTCTGGAAGAATTACATCCAACCGAAATTGCATTTATATTAGAACTTTTAAAAGAAAAAAAGCGTCACCGCATTATTCATTTATTACCCATTGATATTGCTTCCGAGGCCATATCTGAAATGGATCCAGAGTCGCATCCCGAAAAATTATTAGAGAGTTTACATTCCGATTTAGTCACTAATATTGTCGAAGAATTATCATACGATGATGCAACGGATATTGTCAGTCAATTATCGGTATCTAAACGAGACGAAATTTTAGATAGAATTGATGTAGAAGATGCGGCCGAAATTCGTAAATTATTAGTTTACCCCGAAGATACCGCGGGTGGTTTAATGACCACCGAAATTGTAAAAATTCATTGCTCTTTAACTAAAAAAGAAGCACTCGAAGAAGTGGCTTTACAATCGGAAGAGATTGAAGCTTTTTATGCAA
>CAIMAP010000060.1 GCA_903838995.1 uncultured bacterium
TCATTTAGATGGAGAACCAAAATTGGTCACAGAAAATATTCAAATTCAAATTTTAGCTAAGGCTATAAATGTAATTGTTCCATAACATGTCAAAAAAAAATAGTAGTGGTGGCATAATGTATTCTACCAATCCAGATTTCGAATTTCCACAAGCATCGGAAGAAAAAAGTAGTACACCTGCCAATAACCAACAAGATTTGCGCGTGCAATTAGATAAAAAGCAAAGAGCGGGTAAGGCTGTTACTTTAATAACAGGTTTTGTTGGCTTAGGCTCCGACCTACTCGATTTGGGTAAAAAACTAAAATCGAAATGTGGCGTAGGTGGTACGGTAAAAGATGGCGAAATTATCATACAAGGAGATTTCAGAGAAAAAATCATTCAAATACTGCAAGCAGAAGGCTATAAAGTAAAAAGAATTGGCGGATAAACATTGTTTTTAGTAATTTGCGCCACCTATTTATGTATCTATTAACATCGAAAAACAGCATTAAATGAATAATGAATTTGGATTGAGAGCAAGCAATGCAAGTGTTGCTACTTTAGGGTTAGCAAATGTTGCGGCAGCTTATTGGAATATGACACCCGCTGAATTAGTGGAAGAAGCAATTGTTAGAGGCGAAGGCAGACTAGTAGATTCTGGCGCATTAGCTGCAGACACTGGCGAGTTTACCGGAAGATCTCCTAAAGACAGGTTTATTGTTAAAGACGCCATTACCGAAAATGCAGTTTGGTGGGGAGATGTAAACATTCCATTTGATAGCCAAAAATTTGATTTATTATACCATAGAGTTTGCGCTTATTTAGCAGGCAAAGAAATTTTTGTAAGAGATGCTTATGCTTGTGCAGATCCAAAATACCGCACCAATATTCGTGTAGTTACCGAGCAAGCGTATCATAATATTTTTGCGAATAATTTATTTTTACGTCCAACGAAAGAGGAAGTATTAAACTTTTCGCCAGAGTGGACCATCGTTAACGCCCCTGGTTTTAAAGCCGATCCAGCCATTGATGGAACACGCCAACATAATTTTGCCATTTTAAATTTCAGCAAAAAAATTATTTTAATTGGCGGAACTGGTTATACAGGCGAAATTAAAAAAGGAATTTTCGGAGTATTAAATTTTGTTTTACCGCACGATAAAAATGTGTTGTCGATGCATTGTTCGGCAAACATTGGCAAAGATGGCGACACGGCTATTTTCTTTGGCTTATCTGGAACGGGTAAAACGACTTTATCTGCCGATCCAAACAGGGGTTTAATTGGCGATGATGAACATGGATGGGCATCTGATACGGTATTTAATTTAGAAGGCGGTTGTTATGCAAAATGCGTAGACTTAACCAAAGAAAAAGAACCAGAAATTTGGGAGGCTATTAAATTTGGCGCTTTGCTTGAAAACATTGTTTGTTACGAAGAAACCAGCACGGTAGATTTTTCAAATATTTCTAAAACAGAAAACACGCGAGTTGCTTACCCAATCCACCACATAGCGAATGCGGTAGAACCTTCTATAGCAAGTAATCCTAAAAATATTTTCTTTTTAACCTGTGATGCATATGGCGTTTTGCCACCAATTTCGAAGTTAGATGCAGGACAAGCGATGTATCATTTTATTTCTGGTTATACAGCAAAAGTAGCTGGAACAGAAGCAGGAGTTACCGAACCACAAACCACTTTCTCTGCTTGTTTTGGAAAAGTATTTTTACCCTTACATCCGGCAAAATATGCAGAAATGTTGGGCAAGAAAATGAAAGAACACCAAGTGAATGTTTGGTTAGTGAATACCGGTTGGACCGGAGGTGCTTATGGCACTGGCTCCAGAATGAAATTAAGTTATACCCGCGCCATGATTACTGCAGCATTGAACGGAGCACTTGCTGGCGTTGAGTTTGAGCAGCATCCGGTTTTCGGATTGCAAATGCCAACTACTTGTCCAAATGTACCTTCAGAAATTTTAAATCCAAGAAATACTTGGAGCAGCGCAGCAGATTACGATCAAAAGGCAAATGAATTAGCTCAAAAATTTATTAAGAATTTCGAACAATATGCCGATGGTGTTTCTCCAGAAATAGTTGCAGCAGCACCAATCGCAAAATCATAAAAAAATAATCAAAAAATAAAAAAGATGGCTTTAGAAACACAAGGAAAATTACATGAGATTTTTGATCCGCAACAAATCACAGAGCGATTCAAAAAAAGAGAGTTTGTAGTAGAAATAGATGACAATGGATATTTACAACATGTAAAATTTCAATTGAATCAAGATAAATGCAGTTTAGTAGATGCCTATCAAATCGGCGACCAAATTAAAGTTTCTTTTAATTTAACAGGACGCCAGTTTACTCGCAAAACAGGCGAATTAGATTATATCACCAATGTGGTTGCTTGGAGATTAGAGCGCGTGGGCGCAGGAGCTGGTGCAAGTGCATCTGCTGCACCTATGCCTACAGAACCACCTGCATTTAATATTGGCAGCGCAGAAGGAGCAGACGATTCGCTTCCTTTTTAAAAAGGAATTTTAGGCTTAAATTACTGAATATCATTTACTTAACTTTAAACATATAATTTTAAGTTAATTTTACATTAATAAATGATTTCAAAATTTTTTTATCCCTAAAATATTCTATTTTTGTGTGCCTTTAATACGTTTCAGGCAATTTTTATCTAAACAGTATCGTTAAATCTTAAAAATAAAAACTAATTAATAAAACAATGGCAAACGAAGCAAAAGTAGCTGCTGCTGCAAAAGTTGAAAAAGGAAATGGATTAAGTTCTTTTTTCGCATCATTCACTATTCCACTATGTTTATTGGTGGGTATCTTAATTTTCACATTTGTGATGGGTGCGCCTTCAAACTTTGAAGGAAATGATCCAGCGAATCACCCAGTTCAAGAAGGTGCAGGACACGTATTAGGTTTGATCCACAAAGGTGGTTATATCGTACCTATTTTATTGTCATTGGTTTTAATGAACATTACATTTTCTATTGAGCGTTACTTAACAATTGGTAAAGCACAAGGAAAAGGAAATGCAGAAGCATTTGTTAGAAAAATCAGAGCAAAATTAGATCAAAATGATGTTGATGGTGCTATAAAAGAGTGTGATGTTCAAAGAGGTTCAGTAGCAAATGTAATGCGTTCAACTTTGTTGAAATACAAAGAAATGGAAACATTAACTAGCATGCCAACCGATCAAAGAATCATCTCTATTCAAAAAGAAATTGAAGAGTCGGTTACTTTAGAATTACCAGGTTTAGAGAAAAACTTAGTGGTAATTGCAACCATGGCTTCGGTTTCTACTTTAATCGCGTTATTAGGAACGGTATTGGGGATGATTAAAGCGTTCTCTGCATTAGCAACCGCTGGTTCTCCAGACTCTGTAGCTTTAGCAACTGGTATTTCTGAGGCCTTAATCAATACCGCTTTAGGTATTGGTAACTCTGCAATTGCAACAATTATGTACAACGTATTTACTAGTAAAATTGATGCGATTACTTATGCAATCGACGAAGCGGGTTACAGTATCGTTCAAACATTTGCTGCTAAACACAGATAATATTTAAACACAAAAAATTAATAATATAAAACTAATACTATGTCAAAAGTAAAGATCCCTCGTAAGAGCACAGTAGTAGACATGACGGCTATGACCGACGTGGCATTCTTGCTGCTTACATTCTTTATGTTGGCTACTAAGTTTAAACCTGATGAGCCTGTGACGGTGACAACACCTTCCTCGATCTCAGAAATAAAGTTACCAGAAACAGATATTTTATTATTAACAATAGACAAAGATTCGCGCGTGTTTTTTGCAATGGA
>CAIMAP010000061.1 GCA_903838995.1 uncultured bacterium
ATTGCTTTAAGAGCAGATATAGACGCATTACCGATTCAAGAAATGGGTGATAAGCCATATAAATCAACCGTTTCGGGTGTTATGCACGCCTGCGGACACGATGTGCATACAGCTTCATTACTTACCTGTATTAAAATTTTGAACGAATGCAAAGCAGATTTTGCAGGTAGTATTAAATTTATATTTCAACCTGCCGAAGAAAAACTACCTGGCGGTGCAAGTGTGTTGATTAAAGAAGGAGTATTAAAAAATCCAGTGCCACATCATATTTTAGGACAACACGTAATGCCCTTGATTGAAGTGGGCAAAGTTGGATTTAGAAATGGAAAATACATGGCTTCTACCGATGAACTTTATTTTACCGTAAAAGGTAAAGGAGGACATGGAGCAATGCCGCATTTAAATATAGATCCTGTGCTTATTGCTGCGCAAATTATTATTGCCTTACAACAAGTAGTGAGTAGAGTTACAGACCCTAAAACGCCCTCTGTGTTATCGATTGGTAAAGTTATTGCAAACGGTGCAACCAATGTAATACCAAACGAAGTAAAAATGGAAGGGACTTTTAGAACACTAGATGAAACTTGGCGCGCTGCTGCAAAAATTAAAATTCAAGAAATTGCACAAGGTATTGCGCAAAGCATGGGCGGAAGCTGTGACATAGAAATAAAAAATGGTTATCCGTTTTTAGTAAATGAAGAAAATACAACCAATATTACCCGACTTGCGGCAGAAGAATATTTAGGGAAAGAGCAAGTAGTGGAATTAGATATTTGGATGGCAGCAGAAGATTTTGCTTATTATTCTCAAGAAGTACCCGCTTGCTTTTATAGATTAGGCACAAGAAATGAATCAAAAGGAATTACGGCATCTGTACATACGCCAAATTTTGATATCGACGAAAGTGCATTAAACATTGGGCCCGGACTGATGGCCTATGCTGCAATCAAACTTTTAGAATCATAAAAAAGGCGCTTAAATTAAGCGCCTTTTTTTTAAATATTATTTGATTGAAGAAGCATTCGCATGGGTTCTTCTAAAAATTGTTTCAGTGTTTGTAAAAATGCCGCGCCAGTTGCACCATCTACTGCTCTATGGTCGCAAGACAAAGTTACCTTCATTACATTTCCTGGAACAACTTGTCCATTCTTTATAACAGGTTGTTCTTGAATGCCACCAACTGCTAAAATACAAGCATCGGGTGTATTAATGATGGCCGTAAAATCATCGATACCAAACATGCCTAAATTAGAAATTGTAAAAGTAGAACCTTCCCAATCTGCAGGTTGTAATTTTTTATCTTTTGCTTTTTGTACAAATGTTTTTACTTCTGTTGAAATTTGTGATAGCGCTTTGCCATCTGCAAACCTTACTACTGGAACCAATAAGCCGTCTTCAACCGCAACAGCTACGCCTATGTTAACGTGTTCGTTGTATCTAATTTTATCACCTAACCAAGAAGAATTCACTTTTGGATGTTGTTTCAAAGACAATGCAACTGCTTTTAAAACTAAATCATTAAATGATATTTTTACAGGAGCAACATCATTGATTATTTTCCTTGCTTCCATTGCACTGCTCATTTCGATATTCATTTTTAAATAAAAATGAGGCGCTGTAAATAAACTTTCAGAAAGTCTTTTTGCAATGGTTTTTCGCATTTGCGAAACAGGTACTTCTGTATATTTTTCTACACCAACAAATGCTGGCATACTAGCTCCACCTTTAAAGTTTTCGACATCTTTTTTAGTGATGCGTCCATTTTCGGCAGAGCCTGAAATTTGATTTAAATTAATTCCTTTTTCTTGTGCAATTTTTTTAGCAAGTGGTGAAGCTTTCACACGCGTATCTGAAGATGTGCTGATCACCGTTGGTGTTGCAGCTGCAGGAGCAGGACTTGCTTCAACAATTGCAGCAGGCGCTGCTGCTACCGGTGCTGCTGATGTTGCTGCTGCAGGGCTTTCGGTAAGTAAAGATTTAAAATCTTCACCTTCTTTACCTAACACTGCAATGATTGCATCAACTGGAACTGCCTTACCTTCTTCTACTCCGATATATAAAATAGTACCTTCTTGAAAAGATTCGAAATCCATAGTGGCTTTATCTGTTTCCACTTCTGCTACTAAATCTCCAGATTTTACTTTATCTCCAACTTTTTTATGCCATTTAGCCAATACCCCTTCCGTCATGGTATCACTCATCTTAGGCATTCTTACTACTTCAGCCATATGCTTATTTTTTTGTATGGTAATTATTAATTATAATAATTTAGTCACGAATGTATGGGTAATCATTTTGAACATATACGTCGGTGTATAATTCTGCAGCCGATGGATAAGGTGACTCTTCTGCAAAAGTGACCGATTCCTCTACAATTGCTTTTATCTTTTCGTCCATGCTATCAAACCATTTTTGATCTGCATATTTTTTAGCAACAATGCTTGCTCTTACTTGTTCTAAAGGATCTTTCGATTTGTATTCTTCTACTTCTTCTTTACTACGATATTTAGCTGGGTCAGACATAGAATGTCCTTTAAAACGATAAGTTCTAATATCTAAAAATGTAGGGCCATCTCCTTTACGGGCACGGTCTACGGCTATATCCATTGCTTCATGAACTGCTTCGCAACTCATACCATCTACTGGTGCAGAAGGCATATCAAAACCTAAACCAATTTTATAAATATCCGATAAGTTTGTTGTACGCTCTACAGAAGTTCCCATTGCATAACCGTTGTTTTCACAAACAAAAATTACCGGCAACTTCCACAACATGGCCATATTAAATGTTTCGTTTAATGCACCTTGACGAACAGCGCCGTCTCCCATATAACAAACACAAACATTATCTGTTCCTTTATACTTTTCTGCAAATGCAATACCCGCACCTAATGGCATTTGACCACCTACAATTCCATGTCCACCATAAAAATTATGTTCCTTAGAAAACATGTGCATCGAACCACCTTTACCTTTAGAACAACCTGTTATTTTTCCGAAAAGTTCTGCCATTACTGCTTTAGCCGTAATTCCTTTGGCAACAGCGTGTGCATGATCTCTGTATGCGGTAATCATGCCGTCTTCTTTGCGCAACACAGACATTGCTCCTGCTACTACTGCTTCTTGTCCAATATATAAATGGCAAAATCCTCTGATTTTTTGTTGACCATATAATTGACCCGCTCTTTCTTCAAACTTGCGCATCAATAACATGGATTCGTACCAGGCTAAATAAATATCTTTTGTAATTTTAGTTGCCATATTTCTTATCAATTCAAAATAGAACACAAATCTATCAATAAAATTGAAAAAGCGTATAAATAGCCATTTATTTATAGAAAATTTTGGCCCTATGGAAGCATTAATGGAAACTTTTGCGTGCTAATACGGTACTTACTTATTATCGAGATTTTAGAAGCCTATTTTATTAAAAATGTTGTTTTTTGAAGCCTTAAGGCCACAAAAAGTCTTTTTTATTTGGAATGCGTATTTTTGGACCGAATGAAGTACTTCCTTACCCTTATTTTGGTATTATCCCTTTGCTTTTCGGTTCAAGCTAGAAAAAAGCATAGGCCTCATCGAAAAAAGAAGGTTAAACACGGCAATATCATTCTTCGCAAAATAGAAAAGGACCAAGATGTTTTAGATCCAGACACTTTGCGCTTTTTATATCATTCCCAAAAAACGGGCATCGACTTAGACACCACGAGTAATTTAAAATTGTATTATTTGATGTACAATTGGGTTGGAACGCCCTATCAATTTGGTGGTAGCACTAAAAATGGAATCGATTGTTCGGGCTTTACCAAAATGCTGGTGGAAGAAATTTATAAGATCAATTTAACGCGAGATTCTAGAAGCATGTTCAAGCAATGTAATCCTGTTGCAAAGTCTGCATTAAAAGAAGGCGATCTTGTTTTTTTTAATATTGCAAGAGGTCAAATTTCTCATGTTGGCGTATACCTAGGAAATAATAAATTTATTCACTCTTCTACTCAAAAAGGAGTGATCATGAGTGATCTAAGAGAAGGGTATTATAAAAGATATTTTTATAAAGGCGGAAGATTAATCCCAATCGAAAAAAAATAAAAAGGCTACCAAATGATTGATAGCCTTTTTTTGTTTTAAGGAAATCTTCTTATTTTATTTTATATTAAATGAATAAACATATCGACTGCCAGGATTCTGTGGATAGAAGCCTTCTACGGTTAACATATTATTTTCTGCGTCATTAACAATATTGTCAACATCGGCAACCGCATCTACCGATTTACTATTTAATCTGGTAATGATAAAACCTTGACGAATGCCACTTGCAGCAAATTTTCCTGCTTTAATACTTTGAATTTTAATACCATTATTGATTTTGAAATTCTTTTTTTCTGCAGCCGAAAGCTCTGCAAAATCTGCACCTAATGCAGTTTTAGAATTAATTTGCTCTTTTTTATTTGCAGCCGTTGTATTGTCTGCGCCTCTTAAAATAACCGCAATCGTTTTTTTCTTTTCGCCACGAATCACTTCAATATTAATTTTATCTCCAGGTCTATGTCTACCTACTTGTTCTGTTAATTCACTGGTAGTATTCACGGCTACATCGGCAACTGAAATAATAACATCTCCTTCTTTAATGCCGGCAGCTTCTGCTGCACTTTCGTTATTTACTTTGGCAACATATATGCCGCTTGTAGAACTCAATCCTTTTTCTTTGGCTACTTCAGAATTTATTTCGGTAATCTGTACACCTAAAAATGCACGCTGTACTTTTCCAAATTCCAATAAATCATCCATTACTTTTTTCACTAAATTAACTGGAACTGCAAATGCATAACCAGCATAGGTGCCAGTCTGAGATGCAATAGCTGTATTAATTCCAATTAATTCTCCATTAGTATTAACGAGTGCACCGCCACTATTTCCGGGGTTTACAGCGGCATCTGTTTGAATAAATGATTCGATAGGAAATGCAGAAGAGCTGCCATTTTCTCCAATAATATTAATATTTCTTCCTTTAGCAGACACAATACCTGCAGTTACAGTAGAAGTTAAATTGAATGGATTGCCAACTGCTAAAACCCATTCACCAATTTTTACATCATCAGAATTACCATAGGAAACAAATTGTAAATTGGTAGCCTCAATTTTAATCAATGCTAAATCGGTATTAGGATCTACTCCAATTATTTTGCCTTTATAAGACCTGCGATCATTTAATACTACTTCAATTTTATCTGCTCCTTTGACCACATGATTATTGGTAACAATATAACCATCTGAAGAAATAATTACGCCAGATCCAGAACCAACGGAAGGTCCTCTTTGACCAAAATTAAAACCACCATAACCCTCTCCAAAAAAATCACGGAATGGATCAAAATAATTCGCATCAGACTGTTGCTCTTGCGTAACTTTAATATGAACAACAGCTGGCACTGTTTTAGCCGCGGCAATCGTAAAATCTGTATTGCCATCTGCTGCAGAAACAAAGCTTGGTAAGCTAGCAAATTGTGCTTTTTGCTGCACTTCCATAGAATAGGATTTATTTTCGCTAAATAAGTTATTAGCGCCCAAAGCCACTAAACCCCCTAAAAAGGCTGCCGATAATAAATAAATTACTTTTGTCTTCATTTTAAATTTAATTTAGAATGTTTGATTCTTACTTACAAAATCAATGCCATTTGAACGTCAATATTATTCAATAAATTGCAGTAGTTTTGTAAAAAGTATTTTACAAAGCGCTGTTTAATTAAAATGAAATACATTTTTTATAAATACCAAGGCACCGGAAACGATTTTATCATTTTTGATAATCGCCAACACGAACTTGATTTTTTAACAAAAAATCAAATTAAAAGCCTATGCGACAGAAGGTTTGGTATTGGTGCCGATGGCTTAATGTTATTAGAAAACCACCCCGATTTTGATTTTAAAATGGTTTATTATAATGCAGATGGGGGCGAAAGCAGCATGTGTGGAAATGGCGGGAGGTGTTTGGTTAATTTTGCAAAATCCTTGCATATCATAGATACCGAAACGAATTTTTTGGCAGTAGATGGCGCACACTATGCCAAAATTTCAGAAAATTTGGTCTCCTTAAAAATGATTGATGTAGCTGAAATTAATAGTTTAACAAATGCCCTCACATTAAATTCTGGTTCGCCACATTATATTCAATTTGTAAACGAAATTAAAAATTTTCCTGTTTTTGCAGAAGGTAAAAAAATAAGAAATTCGGAGGCATTTATTAAAGATGGCATCAACGTTAATTTTGTAGAAAAGTTAACCGACAATCTATTTGTAAGAACTTACGAGCGTGGCGTAGAAGACGAAACTTTATCTTGTGGAACAGGAGTCACTGCTGCTGCAATTGCTTACGCCTATGCAAACAATTTAAACAAAGAACAATCTATTTCAGTAGAAACCTTAGGTGGAAAATTAGCAGTCACTTTTAATTATGTAGCTAATAAATTTACTGATGTTTACCTTAAAGGTCCGGCTATACTAGTTTATAGCGGAAGCGTAGAAATATAATCATTTAAATATTTTTTGGCTAGCGCAATTCTATTGTCAAAATCTCCTTCAATAATAACATAATTTTCTTTTCTAGATTCCAGTTCATTTTGGAATACTTTAAAAAAATAAGGCCTTTCATTCGAAAAATTTCTAAGCGGATCTTCTTCCCAAGGAATATCATCTTTCATTAAAAAATAAAGATCGTATTTTATTGTATTACAGGTTTGCTTAACAATTTCAGGAGCCGTTCCAAAAACATGTTCGCACCAAACTTTCACATTTAAAATGGTGGTATCAGTAATTAATATGGAAGGAAAATTATTTAGCGCCATTAAATCTTCGATGCATTTTTCTTCTGCTTTTAGTTGCCCATAAAAAATAGCCAATTCATCTGCTATTGTACAATCCCCTTTTAATTGCTCACAGTATTCGCGCGCAAACTCTTTTACCCAAAGGGTATTAAAGGATTGCGCTAAAGCGGCCGCCAGCGTAGACTTTCCGGTCGATTCTGGTCCAACAATCGCAATCTTAATTAATTGATGGCTATTTGTTTTTTCCATGTCATCCAACCTTTAAATGCTAAAACAAAAAATAAACCATATAAAAATGCCGTTAAATAGGCGGCTTTATAAATATACATCGTAATATATATTGCATTTGTAAAAATCCAAATGGGCCAATTATCAATATATTTTTTGATAGCTAATATTGTTGCAATTAAGCTCAAGGAAAAACAAAAACTATCGAGGTACGGAACGCTTGCAAGGGTATATAATTCAAGGGTTTTACCCATTATCCATGTTAAACAAACAATAAAAAATCCAATGGCCAATCGATAACGATTATTTAAATATTTTAATTTATTTTCGATGGGCGTTTGGTTTTGATTCCATTGATAATAACCAAAAATACTGACGAGAATAAAAAAATATTGCAAAATGGCATCTGCTATTAATTGTATTTGAAAAAAATAAATAGAATATAATAACGCGCTTAAGGCATTCCAAAACCAACACCATTTATTTTTTTGAATGGTTAACCAAACGGCTAAAATGGAAGCAATAAAGCTGGTTATTTCTAAATAGCTCATCATGTGTTTGGCGGATTTATTTTTTTGATTGCTTGAAGTTCAAAAGTAGGAAAATAATTAAGGGAAAGTTTTGAAATAAATATTAGCATTTTTATTCGATATTTTTCGAAATCTGCGTCTAATAATATACCTTTGTCCAATTTAAATATATCCCTCCATGCCTAAAAATAACGATATACGCTCTGTATTAATCATTGGTTCCGGTCCTATAATTATTGGTCAAGCTTGTGAATTCGACTATTCTGGTTCTCAAGCTTCTTTATCTTTAAAAGAAGAAGGAATTGAAGTGTCGATTATCAATAGTAACCCAGCTACTATTATGACCGATAAAGTGATTGCAGATCATATATATCTATTACCATTAAACTGCGACTCTATTGAACAAATATTAAAAGAACGTAAAATAGATGCCGTTTTACCAACCATGGGCGGACAAACTGCCTTAAACTTATGTATAGAAGCAGCCGAACGCGGAATTTGGGAAAAATATGGGGTAAAGATTATTGGGGTGGCACTTGATGCGATTGAAAAAACAGAAAATAGAGAAGCCTTTCGCCAATTAATGGTTGATATTGGCATAGGTGTAGCTAAATCTAGAATTGCCAATTCATTTTTAGAAGGAAAAGAAGCGGCACAAGAAATTGGATATCCATTGGTTATTAGACCATCCTATACTTTAGGTGGTTATGGCGGAGGTTTTGTGCATACCAAAGAAGGAATAGATGCCGCATTAAATCATGGTTTGCAAGCTTCTCCTACGCACGAAGTATTAGTAGAGCAAGCTGTTTTAGGTTGGAAAGAATATGAATTAGAATTATTAAGAGACAATAATAATAACATCATTATTATATGCTCCATAGAAAACTTTGACCCGATGGGTATTCATACTGGAGACTCTATAACAGTTGCACCGGCAATGACCCTTTCGGATAAATGTTACCAAGAAATGCGTAACCATGCCATTAAAATGATGCGTGCGATTGGTGATTTTGCAGGTGGTTGTAACGTTCAGTTTTCTGTTGATCCAATTACCGAAGCAATTATAGCCATTGAGATTAACCCTAGGGTTTCTCGTTCTTCCGCATTGGCATCAAAAGCAACTGGTTACCCAATTGCAAAAATTGCAGCCAAACTAGCTATTGGATATAACTTAGACGAAATAGAAAATCAAATTACGAAAACTACTTCTGCTTATTTCGAGCCTTCGCTTGATTATGTAATTGTAAAAATTCCGCGTTGGAATTTCGATAAATTTAAAGGTGCAAATAGAGAACTTGGCTTACAAATGAAATCGGTAGGCGAAGTAATGGGTATAGGCAGAAGTTTCAACGAAGCATTACAAAAGGCTTGTCAATCTTTAGAGATTAATAGAAGTGGTTTAGGTGCAGACGGTAAACAAAGCAGAAACTTAGAGGAAATCATGCACTCTTTAGAACATCCTAGTTGGGATCGTTTGTTTCATGTAAGAGATGCCATTAGTTTGGGAGTGCCTATTACTTCGATTCAAAAAGCAACCAAAATTGACCGTTGGTTTTTAATGCAAATTAATGAATTGGTAAATATTGAATTAGAAATTAAAAGATATTCTTTAGCAAATATTCCAGAAGCTGTTTTATTTAATGCAAAACAAAAAGGATATTCTGATATTCAAATTGCCTATATATTAGGTGTAACCGAAGACGAAGTTTACGATAAGCGAAAATCATTAAACATGCACCGTGTGTACAAAATGGTTGATACTTGTGCAGCAGAGTTTCCGGCACAAACACCTTATTATTATTCAACTTTCGAAGGAGAAAACGAATCAACGGTTTCTGATAAGAAAAAAATTATTGTACTTGGATCAGGACCAAACAGAATTGGTCAGGGTATTGAATTCGACTATTCATGTGTACATGGATTAATGGCTGCCAAAGAATGTGGTTATGAATCAATCATGATTAACTGTAACCCCGAAACAGTTTCTACCGATTTTAACATGGCGGATAAATTATATTTTGAACCCGTTTTTTGGGAACATGTTAGAGAAATTATTGAGTTAGAAAAACCAATTGGCGTAGTCGTACAATTAGGCGGACAAACTGCTTTAAAAATGGCAGAAAAATTACACGCAGCGGGTATTAAAATTTTAGGTACCTCTTACGACAATATGGATATTGCAGAAGACCGTGGACGTTTTTCAGATTTATTAAAAGAGATGGGCATTCCATATCCTAAATATGGTGTAGCAGAAAGTGCAGACGAGGCCCTAATAGTAGCCAAAGAAGTAGGCTACCCAGTGTTAGTAAGACCAAGCTATGTATTAGGTGGACAAGGCATGAGCATTGTGATTAACGATGATGAATTAGAAAAAGCAGTAGTAAAACTGTTAAGAGATATTCCAGGAAATAGAATTTTAATTGACCACTTTTTAGATAGAGCAGAAGAAGCAGAAACGGATTCTATTTCTGATGGAGAGGATGTTCATATTGTTGGCATGATGGAACATATTGAACCTGCGGGAATTCACTCAGGCGATTCGAGTGCCGTTTTACCACCATTTAATTTATCAAAAAATGTGATGGATAAAATGGAAGACTATAGTATTAAACTAGCCAAAGCATTAAATGTAATTGGTTTACTAAATATTCAGTTTGCCATTAAAAATGAAGAGGTGTTTGTGATTGAAGCAAACCCAAGAGCTTCTAGAACCGTACCTTTCATAGCCAAAGCATACGATGTACCTTACATCAATTATGCAGCGAAAATAATGTATGGCGAAAATAAATTGAAAGATTTTACCATCGAAAGAAAATTAACTGGATACGCAATAAAAGAGCCCGTATTTTCTTTCCATAAATTCCCCGAAGTTAAAAAAGAATTAGGTCCAGAAATGAGATCAACCGGAGAAGCTATTCGATTTATAAAAGATTTAGAAGATCCTTACTTTAGACAATTGTACAAAGAGAAATCAATGTACTTATCTAAATAATTAAACTATCAATTGATAAATAGCTGGTAGGCCTCGCCCAATTTGGTCGTAGTCTAATCCATATCCAACCACAAAAAGTGGCTCAATTTCAAAACCAACATAATCGGGTTTGATTGGATGCACTAAAGCTGCGGGTTTAAATAACAAACTAGCCACAGCAATGCTAGCAGGATTTTTTTGTTGAAAATGTTGCAACAAAAATTGCATAGTATTTCCGGTATCAATAATATCTTCGATGATAATAATATCTTTTGCCTCGAGTGAAAGTACGACATCTAATGCTAATTCACAGCTTCCTGTACTATTTACTCCTTCGTAAGAATTTACTTTTACACAAGCTAAACTTGCATCAATGGTTAATAAACGCATTAAATCTGCTGTAAAAAATAAAGCGCCAGACAAAACAGAAATTAAAATAGGGTTTCTGCCTTCATAATCGGCCGAAATTTGCTTCGCCAGTGCGGCTACTCTATTTTGTATGCTTTCTTCAGAAATAAATGCTTGGAAGTTTTTATCTTTAATTTTTATCATAGTATAAAATTAATTTAAAATTTTAAATAAATGGAATATCAATTACACAGTTTAAAAAATGGCATTAGGGTATTGCATAAAAAAAGCGATGCCAATGAAATTAGCCATTGCTGTGTAGTGATCAATACCGGTGCAAGAGAGGAAGACCAAGAGAAAGTTGGATTAGCTCATTTTTTAGAACATTTGTTTTTTAAAGGTACCGCAAACAGAAATACAAACCAGATTTTAAACAGACTCGAAGTAGTTGGAGGCGATATCAATGCTTACACTACAAAAGAACATACTTGTATACATGCTTCATTTTTAAATCAACACCTGGATAGAGCTGCAGAATTAATAAGCGATATATTATTTCATTCCACTTTCCCAGAAAAAGAAATTAACAAAGAAAGAGGGGTGATTTTAGATGAGATAGATTCTTATTTAGATTTGCCAGAAGAAGCCATACAAGATGATTTTGAAGGATTACTATTTAAAGGACATGCTTTAGGAAATAATATATTAGGGACAGCAGAAACCGTCCAAAAAATAAATAAAAAAGATGTAATTAAATTTCTAAAAAATAATTACCATACCGATGAGATTATTTTTGCAGTTGATGGTGGTAGCGATTTTCAAAAAATAATTGCGATTGCAGAAAAATATTTTGGTAACATCAAAACTAATTTAAGGAATTTTAAAAGGCTAAAAGCCAAAAAAAATAAAGCGATACAAGTCGTAAAAAATAAATCGATCATTCAGTCTCATGCCATTATTGGAAGCCAATGCTATGGAAATATGCATCCCCAAAAAACAGCTATGTTGTTATTAAATAACTATTTAGGAGGGCCTGGCATGAGTGCAAAATTAAATTTAGAAATAAGAGAAAAACAAGGTATTTGCTATACGATAGAATCTAATTACATTCCTTTTTCGGACACTGGCATATTCAGTATTTACATGGGTACCGACAAAGAAAAAATGGAACGCTGTCAAAAATTGGTATTAAAAGAATTAAAAAAATTGACTGATAAAAAATTAGGTGCTGTCAGTTTACATCAAGCAAAGCAAAAGTTTATTGGTCAAATATCCTTAGCCGAAGAAAATAGGTTATCTGTCATTATTTCTTTAGCAAAGAATATTATAGAAGAAGGTAAAGCAGATTCGCTGACAGAAATTTATAGAAAAATAAATTCAGTAAGTGCGCAAGATATCCTTAATGTGGCTAACGAAATATTATCACCTGTAAATCTAAGTTCACTCACCTTTTTACCCGAATCATAATGGAATTTTTAGAACAAAATCTTGCCAATTATATTGTAGCGCACACCAGCGAATCGGCTATATTATTGCAAGAATTAGAAAGAGAAACTAATCTCAAAGTTTTAATGCCTCGCATGATATCTGGCCACTTCCAGGGAAGGGTATTGAGTATGCTATCTAAAATGATTCAACCTAAAAATATTTTAGAAATAGGTACTTATACTGGCTATTCGGCCCTGTGTTTAGCCGAAGGCTTGACACCATACGGACAGTTACTCACGATAGACATCAATGCAGAATTAAGCGATTTAGTTCAAAAATATTTCGAAAAATCTCGATACAAAAACCAACTTAAATATATCAATGCAAATGCAATGGAATATTTAAAAAATATAAAAGGATTTTTTGATATTGTTTTTATAGATGCAGACAAAGAAAACTACCAGCATTATTACGATATGATTATCGATCATGTTGTTCCGGGTGGATATATTATTGCAGATAATGTTTTGTGGAGCGGAAAAGTGGTAGCAGAATTAAAAAAAATAGACAAAGACACCCAAGCTATTTTAGATTTTAATGCTTTTGTACAAACAGACAATAGGGTTGAAAATGTTTTATTTCCTATTAGAGATGGTCTATTAATTGCAAGAAAAAAATAAATGAGAAAGCTTTTTTTATTTTTACTAATACTATTCAACGCCAGTGTTTATGGACAAACTAGACTTGATGCAGCCAATAAATATATTATCAAATACCAACAGCTTGCTATTGCTGAAATGCGATTGACTGGCATTCCAGCAAGTATCACTTTAGCGCAAGCATTGCACGAATCGGCTAATGGCACTAGTCAATTAGCCATCAAAGCCAACAACCATTTTGGCGTTCGCTGTTCTAGTAATTGGAACGGTAAAAGATTTCATAGAAACGGTAATAAAAAAAATTATTGTTTTAGAAAATACAATACGGTAGAAGAAGCCTATAAAGATCGCAGCAGTTTCTTAAGCAATAATAAAAAATATGCTTTTTTATTTAAATACAATCAACAAGACTACATTCATTGGGCGAAAGGGCTACAACGCGCTGGTTATGCATCAAGTAGGGCTTATGCAAAACAATTAATCAATACGATTGAAAGGTATAATTTAGCGCAATACGACAAAATGATAAAAAGCAAAAATGATAGCTTATAACTTATATAAGTTTTTAGCTTGAATAAAATCAAATACTTTTTTATCTAAAAAGTATTGCATCGATTTTCCTTCTTTAATTGACTTACGAATAAAACTTGCCGCTATTTCCATCTTAGGTGTAGCGGTAAGATGTACATGAGGATGTGTGTGTAATATAGAGCTTGCACTACCTGTACGAGGATAAACATACAAATGATAATCTCTTAATAATAATTCATAGTTTTTCCATTTTGGTAAACTCAATAAATTATCTTCGCCCATAATTAATGAAAATTGATGGGTTTTATATTTTTCTTTTAAATAAGTTAAGGTGTCAATGGTATAAGATGGTTGTGGTAAATGAAGCTCAATGTCTTTCACTTGTATCGCGTCTTGGTCTTCGAATGCCAATTTGCACATCTCTAAACGATCATAGGCATGAATCAATGAATCTGGATCTTTTAAAGGGTTTTGGGGCGATACAATCACCCATATTTGATCTAATTCGGTAAACTCCAATAAATACTGTGCAATTATTTGATGTCCGATGTGGATTGGATTAAACGAACCAAAAAATAAACCAATATTCATAAACTAATCCTTTTTATTTAAAAAATCGCTTACTATTTTTTCTGCCTCAGCACAGGCAACACTTAAATCATTGTTTGGCAAAGTGATGTCAAAATCTTTAGCAAATGATAATTCAATTTTTGCTTTTGCCATTCGTTCTTCAATTTTTGTTGGCGAATCTGTTGCCCTATCACTTAATCTTTCTGCCAAAACGGCTACCGATGGTGGCATCACAAAAATGGCTAAAGCATTTGCGCCAAATTTCTTTTTTAATCTTAAGCCCCCTTGAACATCTAAATCAAATACCACCTGTTTATCTTCGGACCAAATTCTTTGTATCTCTTTAACAAGTGTTCCATAATAAGTGCCCGCATATACTTCTTCGAATTCTGCAAATTCGTGCTTTGCTACTTTATGTAAAAACTCTTCCTTAGAAATAAAATAATAATCGTGGCCATCTACTTCTGAACCTCTAATAGGGCGCGTAGTTGCCGAAATAGAAAATCTTAAGTTTGGAAATTTAGTAAGCAAATGCCTCACTATGGTTGTTTTACCAGCTCCAGATGGCGCAGAAAATATAATTAATTTACCCGAATCCATTCCTTATAAAATATTTAATAATTGTTCTTTAATTTTTTCGAGCTCGTCTTTCATGCCCACTACAATTTTTTGAATGTTTGCATCATTTGCCTTGGAACCCATCGTATTTATTTCTCTTCCAATTTCTTGTGCTATAAATCCTAATTTTTTTCCATTAGATTCTGCTTCTTTCATGATAGAAAGAAAATAATCACAATGGCTTCTTAACCTTATTTTCTCTTCTGTAATATCATATTTCTCGGCATAAAAAATCAGCTCTTGCTCCAATCTGTTTTGGTCAATATTTATAGCACCTACTGTGTCCTTTAATAACTGTTCAATTTTTTCTTTAATAGCAGGAACTCTAGCAACTTCTAGTTTTTCTACCGCTAAAATACTATCGTTTATTAATTGAACCCTAGCAGACATATCATTTGCCAATACATTTCCTTCATCAATTCTAAAGGCATTAAAGGCCGCCAATGCCTTTAAAAATGTAGCATTGATGACTTCCCATTCTTGCTCATTTACTTCCGCTTGCTTCGTATTCCATACTTCCGAAATTTTTAATGTTTCCTGAAAAATATTTGCATTTTCCGCATTTAATGATTTGGCTAATTCGATTAATTGTCCGTAATAAGTTTTAAATAAGGGGATATTTATAGTTGCATTAGCCGTAACCTCTTCACTCGTATTTTCAATAACTAAAATTACTGATGCTTTTCCTCTTTCAATTTGTTTGCCACAAATTGTTCTTAATACATTTTCTTTATCATTATAAATCTTAGGCAATTTAACTAAGAGCTCCAAAAACTTGCTATTCAATGATCTTATTTCAACATTGATTTTTTTGTTTTCAAACTCTGTGGTGGCTAAACCATAGCCAGTCATTGATTTAATCATTTTTATTTTTTTTATAAAGATAGAAAATTAAGTATTATCAAATTTTACTTTTCGCATCATTTGGAAGCCCAACCAAATAAACACCAATAAAAATCAATAACGAAAACCATACTTTAGGTAAGGTAAGACTGTCTTTTCCGATAGAAACAGCAATGATAGTAGCTAAAACGGGTTGTAAATAAATATAAGCTCCTACTAAAGTAGCGTTCGCATTTCTTAAAGCCCAAGCATTTAATACATAGGTTATAAAGGTAGCCCCTATAATTAAAAAAATAATGGCAGACCAAATGCTATTCGGAATCATTTGCCATTGTACTTCTTGTAATTCAGTAAATCCAAATGGAATGACGAGTAGGCCTCCAAAAAAGAAAGTCCATTTAATAACGGTAATCGGTGAATATTTATGCAACAAGGGTTTAGCAATAATCAAATAATACGCATAAATAATTGCGTTTGCCATGACCATTAAATCACCCCATAATGTTGTAGAATTAAAAGATAACGATGGGCCAAGTAATAATAAAATTGCGCCAATAACACCGCAACATAAACCAATTACTTTTAATTTTGTGGCTTTCTCGTTTAACAAAAAGAAAGAAAAGAAAGCCACAAAAAGTGGCGTTGTTACCATTAAAATTGCAGCGTTAATTGGTGTAGTAATGGCTAAGCCCTTGAAAAATAAAAGCATGTTTGCTGCTACTCCAAACACCGCACATTTTAACAACATTAAAAAATCTTTCTTACCGTAAATTGCTTCTTTAACAAATAAAAAATGGGTGACCCATAATAAAGAAACAGCGCCCCAAACCCTAATGGTAATTAGGCCCATAGGCTTAATGTAATGTGGCATTACTTCTTTTGCGATAGAAAAAGTGGCAGCATAAATTAATGCGACAAGAAATAAGGAGCAATGAACTTTAGTGGTTTTTTTCATAACTTTTAAACTGGAGGAGTTGATTATTCATCTCCTTAAAAACGGCTTGTTTATAAGTCTCCACATCATCCATCGTATAGTTTTCTGGATAAATTATATCTGCACAAATAACATGTAAAACTCCTGGGCTTACCATTAAAGGATGTTTACGAGGAAGCATTTTTTTTGCATTAAGGATTAACATAGGAGCAATAGGAGTTTGCGTTTCTATAGAAATTTTAAATGCACCATCATAAAAATCTTTAAGCATCATTTCTGTAGTATTCATAGTGCCTTCTGGAAACAATAATATCGACATGCCCGCATTTAATTCTGCTTTCAAAGCGGTCACGCTTGTTGCTCTACTTTCTTTATTTTTTCGATCTACCATGATGACCACTTTTTTATAAATCCAACCAAATACTGGAAAATTTACCATTTCTATTTTCCCTAATGGCTTGAAAATACTAGGCGTAGATAGGATTACAGCTGGCGCATCTAAATACGAACCATGGTTTCCAATATATATATAAGATTTATTTTTATCCCAGTTAGGATTTTTATGGGTTTTAATTTTAATAAAAATGAATGTCATCGTTATCAAAGACCACAAGCGGATGCATGAAAATAATAATGGATAAGAAATTTTTGAGGGTAATAAGCTGAAGAGTAAAAAAAATGGCAACAGCAAAAACATGACGGCAAAAAAAACAGACAGACTATAAATCAAATATATGGCGCCTGCTATTTTTCTCATATTAAATATTTAAATATTGACATGATTTTTCTGCTGCATTTTTTTCTGCGTTTTTTTTGCTGTAATCTTGGCCTAATCCAGTATCAATACCATCTACCATAGCCCTTACGCTGAACAAACGCGATTGTCCTAGCGATTTGTCTTCGATTACTTCGAACACTACTTCTTTCCCTTCTTTTTGTGCCCACTCTAATAACCTACTTTTGTAGTTCGACTCTGTTTCGGCTAATCTGGAAATATCTACATGCGTATTTAAAATTCGATTGATAATAAATCTTTGTGTTACGCGATAGCCTTTGTCTAAATAAATTGCACCTATCATTGCTTCAAAGGCATCGCCAAAAAGCGAGGAGTTTTTATTTCCTTGATTGGTTATTTTTGCATCATAATTAATTAAATCTGCAATGCCCATTTTTTTTGACAATTGATTTAGGTGCGCTCGGTTAACAAGCTTTGAACGCATTTCTGTTAAAAATCCTTCGTCTTTATATGGAAATTTTTTAAAAAGCACATCGGCTACAACCGAGCCCAATATGGCATCTCCTAAAAACTCTAATCGCTCATTACTATTTTTTATGCCTTTGTTATTGATGTCGTTGGCAACGGATTTGTGTCTTAATGCCAATCGATAAAGCGCATGGTTTCCCGGAATGAAGCCAAGAATATTTCTTAAGGCTTGAAGTTCTTTGCGATCAACAGAAGTATATAATTTTAAAAAACCTATTGGCATATAAAATCAGATTGTGCCTTCCAAAAGGAACTAGACTTATTGAAAAAAATAAAAAAAATGATTGTTAAGAAATTACTCAAACTTTTTTACAATTACAGAAGCATTATGTCCACCGAAACCAAAAGTATTACTCAGTGCAGCGCGAACTTCTCTGTGTTGTGCTTTGTTAAAAGTAAGATTTAAACGAGGGTCAAATTGAGGATCGTCTGTAAAATGATTGATTGTAGGAGGAACAATATTATTTTTAACAGATAAAATAGATGCAATTGTTTCGATGACGCCTGCGGCTCCAAGTAAATGGCCAGTCATCGATTTTGTTGAACTAATGTTGACTTCAAATGCTCTTTCTCCAAATAACCTAATAATTGCAGTAGCTTCACTAATATCTCCAAGTGGAGTTGAGGTGCCGTGAACATTAATGTAATCAATATCTTGCGGGGTCATGTTTGCATCGCTCAATGCGTTTTTCATTACATTTAAAGCCCCTAAACCTTCTGGATGAGGAGCTGTAATGTGATTTGCATCTGCAGACATTCCGCCTCCTGCAATTTCTGCATAAATAGTGGC
>CAIMAP010000062.1 GCA_903838995.1 uncultured bacterium
CTGAGAAATATCAAAGCCTATTTCCTCAAATTGCTGCTTTATTAGCTTCTGAAACCGATCAAATAGCCAATATGGCTAATATTTCGGCAGTTTTAAAAGAAGTCTTTTCGTTTTGGTGGGTTGGTTTTTATATAGTGAAACAAGAAGAGCTGGTTTTAGGGCCTTTTCAAGGACCTTTGGCTTGTACTCGTATTCAAAAAGGAATAGGTGTTTGTGGAAAGGCTTGGGCCACACAGCAAAGTATTAATGTACCTAATGTAGCAGATTTTGAAGGTCATATAGCCTGCAGTGCAGCTAGTAAATCAGAAATTGTGATTCCTATAATGCAACAAGAAAAAGTAATCGCAGTGCTCGATGTAGATAGCGAACACCTTAATCATTTTGATGAAATAGATGAAATGTATTTATCGAAAATTGTTGCGCTATTAGCTTAGATTAAAAATATCATTTACCCCAATTATTTTTTTGGAAGTAAAACCTTCGCCAAAAACACCACCTACTATTTTTCCAAATTCTCTATTTCTTGCAATAACAGTTTCGATAAAATCTGGACTCGAAATATAGGTTTGCGGTTCGCTGGTATTCGGATCAAAAAATTGGGTTTGAAATGCTAAAATAGCTGCCTTTTTACTTTCCATTTCTGCAGTAATATCAACGATAAAATCGGGTTTAATATAGGTATCTTGAATATAATGATAAACTGCCTGTGGCCTATGTGCAGCTTGGTTTTGGCCTGCATCAAATGTCTCAATTTTCATTAATCCCGATTGAAATGCCGCATCTTCTACTAATTGCGCTGCTCGTGCATGATCTGGATGTCTATCGGTTATTGCATTTGCAAATACAATTTGAGGTTGGTATTTGCGAATCATTTGAATAATTTTTAATTGGTTTTCTTGGTTGTTTTGAAAAAAACAATCTGGCATCGCTAAGTTTTCTCGCACTTTTAAACCCATAATTTGGTTCGCTTTTTCGGCTTCTACTTTTCTGGTTGCAGCTGTTCCCCTTGTACCCATTTCGCCAGCAGTTAAATCTATAATACCTACTTTTTTACCAGCTCTTAAATATTTAATAATGGTACCCGAACAGCTTAATTCTGCATCATCTGGATGGGCCGCAAACACCAATATATCTAATTTATTTTCGTTCATTTTTTGAAATATTTTATAGCGTTTATTCTATTGTTTTGATAATTTTTTCTATTTCTGCGTCTTCGCCATTGGGGTCATAATGTGCTTTTAAATTATTGCCAAATAGCCTGGCCAAAGATTGCCAAAAAAATGCAGATAAATTGCCTTTTAATTCTTCGAGTACTACATAACTCGTATTGCCGGTTTGTCTATCTATTAATTTAATTAAAATTCTTCCTTGATTAATGGTCAGATTTTTTAATTCTCCTTCAAATCTTGCTTTAATTTCCTTTTCTGTTTTATTAACCAAAGCTTTCTTTACCCGCTCATCATTAGTCATACCAAGTTGTACAGCCAATTCATTGAATTTTCTTTCTGTTATTTTAGCATATGGCCAAACCTTTAAAACATCTCTCCTTAGCTTACTATATTTTTCAAATGCCCTTTTGTTTTTAAACATTCTTTCGGCATAAATATTGATTACACTGATGTATTGATAAGGAATAGTATCACCATCAATGATAACACCCCGCACCATAATGGTATCGTTTTTTACAGTTTGAGCATGTGCCAAACTACTCCAAACTGTTATAAAACAGGTAAGAAAGAAGAGGTAAAAAGGCTTTTTATGTTTCATTTTCAACATAATAACCAAATATCGAGATAATTATTATTTTAAACCTACAAATTAATTGGTTTTTTTTAACTTTAAAACATGATAGAAATTGATGTAGAAGGCGAAAAGAAGGAGATTCAAAAGCGATACAGGGCTTTACTTAAAGCATGTAAACCTACTATGGAAAAAGGCGACAAACGCCTTATCAGACAAGCTTTTGAATTATCTGTTGATGCGCATAAAAATATGCGCAGAAAATCTGGCGAACCTTATATTTATCATCCAATTGCAGTAGCACAAATTGCTGCAGAAGAAATTGGTTTAGGAACTACCTCTATAGTTTGTGCTTTATTACATGATGTAGTAGAAGACACCGAATTATCTTTAGAAGATATTGAAAGAGAATTCGGCAAGAAAGTTGCTAATATTATTGATGGACTTACCAAAATAGCTGGCGTATTCGATCAAACAAGTTCTATTCAAGCAGAAAATTTTAGAAAAATGCTTTTAACGCTCGCAGATGATGTGCGCGTAATTCTAATAAAACTGGCAGATCGATTGCACAATATGCGCACGCTCGAAAGTATGCCAAGAGATAAACAATTAAAAATATCTTCTGAAACAGCTTATTTATATGCACCCCTAGCCCATCGACTTGGACTTTATTCGATTAAATCTGAATTAGAAGATTTATCGATGAAATTTACAGAAGCCAGTACCTATAAATTAATTGCCCAAAAATTAAACGAAACTAAAATAGAGCGAAATAAATTTATAAACGAATTTATTAAACCTATTGAAGATAAATTAACCGCACAAGGTCTTACCTTTTCTATCTACGGTAGACCAAAATCTATATTTTCTATTTGGAAAAAAATGAAATCGAAAGGCGTTCCTTTTGAAGAAGTTTTTGATTTGTTTGCGATTAGAATTATTTTGGATAGCCCCATGGAAGATGAGAAAGCTGATTGCTGGAAATCTTATTCTATAGTAACAGATCAATACATCCCTAATCCAGACCGATTAAGAGACTGGATTTCCTCTCCAAAGGGAAATGGCTACGAATCGCTTCATACCACGGTAATGGGCCCTAAAGGTCGTTGGGTGGAAATTCAGATTCGGAGTAAAAGAATGAACGAAATTGCTGAAAAAGGATTTGCAGCACATTGGAAATATAAAGAACAAAGCAACGAAAATGGTTTAGATATTTGGATTCAAAATGTGCGAGAAATGTTGAGCAATCCCGAATCAAATGCCTTAGACTTTTTGGATGATTTTAAAATGAATTTGTTTACCGACGAAATATTCATTTTTACACCCAAAGGTATGCTTATGAAATTACCTTTTGGCGCTACTGCGCTTGATTTTGCTTTTGACATTCATACCGATATTGGTGCTAAATGTATTGGTGCTAAAGTAAATCATAAATTAGTGCCCTTGAGTTATAAATTACAAAATGGCGATCAAGTAGAAATTATTACTTCAGAAAAACAAAAACCTAAAGAAGAATGGTTAAATTTTGTGATTACCAGCAAGGCAAAAGCGAAAATTAAAATTACGCTAAGAGAACAAAAAATACAGATTGCAGAGGCTGGAAAAGAGCTATTAGTATCCAAACTCAATGCCCTTAAAATACCTTATAATCCAAAACAATTAAGCAAAATTTGCCTCTATTTTGATTTAAATAATGTGTTAGATTTAAATTATCAAGTAGCGATTGGCAAAATTGATTTAAAAGAATTAAGGGCTTTTCAAATAGCAGAAAAAAAACAACCAGATAATACCAAATTGGATGTGGAAAGCTTCAATCAATTAGCAAAATTAATCAAGAGTAAAGACTCGGATATGCTTATGATTGGAGAAGAAGTAGATAAAATTAATTATAAACTTTCGCCATGTTGTAACCCAATTCCTGGAGATGATGTTTTTGGATTTGTTACTGCAACCGAAGGCATTAAAATACATCGAACCAATTGTCCTAATGCGATTAAGTTGATGTCTAATTTTGGCTATAGAATTGTAAAAGTAAAATGGACCGATCAAAAAGAACTTGCCTTTTTAACTGGTATTAAAATAACGGGTATAGATGATGTTGGGGTGGTAAGTAATATCACTAGGGTTATTTCTAGTGATTTAAAAGTAAACATGCGCTCCATTACCGTTGATAGCGATGATGGTATATTTGAAGGCACTTTAATGGTTTATGTGAATGATACGAGCCATTTGGCCATATTGGTAAACAGACTCAAACAAGTAAATGGCGTTTTATCGGTAACCCGATTCGATTCCGAACATTTAAATGTGTAAAACTCCATTGTACAATCCTTTAGAATACTAAAGGAAATCACTAATTTTGAGCATTGTAAAATCAATAAAAAAGATGTCTACTATTGAAAATATTGCGACTGTAAAGAAGATTTTTGAAGCTTATCTAGAAAATAGAAACCTAAGAAAAACACCAGAACGCTTTGCCATTTTAGAAGAAATTTATAGTAGAAACGATCATTTTGATGTGGAATCATTGTATATCCACATGAAAAACCGCAAATACAGGGTAAGTAGAGCCACCGTATACAATACATTAGAAATTTTACTTGCTTGCGATTTAGTTACCAAACATCAGTTTGGTAAAAACATGGCGCAATTCGAAAAATCATATGGTTACAAACAACACGACCATATTATTTGCGTTGATTGCGGTAAAGTAGTCGAATTTTGTGATCCAAGAATTCAACAAATTCAAAGCATGATGGGTGAATTACTTCAATTTGATGTAACACACCATTCTTTAAATTTATATGGCGCTTGTACCAAACTTAAAAAAGAAGGAAAATGCGAATCATTTTCTAAAAAATAATATAAAAAAATAGCTAAGCATGAGTAGTGTAGATGTACTTTTAGGATTACAATGGGGTGATGAAGGTAAAGGTAAAATAGTTGATGTTTTAAGCCCAACCTACCACATGATTGCCAGATTTCAAGGTGGCCCAAATGCTGGTCATACCTTAGAATTTGAAGGTAAAAAATATGTTTTAAATACCATTCCATCTGGTGTATTTAACCCCAATACACTTAATTTAATTGGTAATGGCGTAGTAATAGACCCTGTTATATTTAAAAGAGAAATAGATAATTTAAAAACAAATGGATATGATCCTATTGCTACTCATAAATTAGTTATTTCTAAAAAAGCGCATTTAATTTTACCAACCCATCGATTACTTGATGCGGCAAGTGAATCCAAAATGGGTAACTCAAAAATTGGATCTACCTTAAAAGGAATTGGCCCAACCTATCAAGATAAAATTGGTAGAAGTGGTTTGAGAGTGGGTGATACGATGCTCCCCGATTTTAAAGAGCGTTATGATAAACTTATAGCCAAACACCTCGAAACATTATCGCATTATAATATTGATATCGATTATAAAGAATATGAAGCGCAATGGTTTGAAGGCATTGAATTGCTTAAAGCCATGAAACAAGTTGATGCAGAGCATTTGGTGAATCAATATTTAAAAGAAAATAAAAAAGTTTTAGCAGAAGGCGCACAAGGTACTTTACTAGATATCGATTTTGGATCTTATCCTTATGTAACTTCTTCGAATACTACATCTGCTGGTGCTTGTACCGGTTTAGGCGCTGCACCCAATAAATTGGGAAGTATCATTGGTATATTTAAAGCCTATTGTACGCGCGTTGGTGGAGGCCCCTTTCCTACCGAATTAGACAACGAAGTGGGAGAAGAATTAAGAAGAATTGGACACGAATTTGGTGCTACAACCGGCAGACCTAGAAGATGCGGCTGGATTGACTTACCTGCATTGAAATATGCCATCATGTTAAATGGTGTGACGGAATTAGTCATGACTAAAGCAGATGTACTTTCTGGTTTCGAAAAAATTTATGCTTGTACGCATTATATTTATAATGGAGAAACCATCGATTATATGCCATTCGATATTGTATCGGTAACGGCAACTCCCGTTTACAAAGAGATTGATGGCTGGAAAGAAGATCTAACACAGATTCGAGAAATCAATGAAATTCCAGAAAAGTTAATGGCTTATATCAAGTACCTAGAAAAAGAACTTGGCGTACCAGTTAAATACCTTTCTGTAGGTCCAGATCGTAAGCAAACATTGATATTGTCTTAAAATTTTAAATAGGGCTTCGGCCCTTTTTTTATGTCAACACAACAAATTTATATCAGCGAAAATCTACCTTCATTAAATCAAATTGATGAAGATAATACTGTTTTTTGTTTATTAAATTCAAACCAATATCAAGACGATAAAAGTAAATATGCATTTATTTTGGGTGTTGGTGTGGTTCATGAAATGGAGATTTTAGCTCCCGAAAATGCCTTTAATCAATTAGCAGCATTTCAAAAAAAACATTTCGGAACATGGCTATTTGCAGCTTTAAGTTATGATTTAAAAAATGCGGTTTACCCAAGATTAACATCTGCTAATATGCAATTACAACAATCGCCATTAGCACATCTTTTTGCTGCACAAAGCGTTTATTTAAGTAATCATATTAGCGCTGGTTTGTTACCAGAAAAAACCTTAGAAGCCAATAAAATCAAGCTAGATATGCTTCAAGCAAGTGTTTCTAAACAAGCCTATATTGATCAAGTTAATCATTTAAAAAAACACCTCAGTGCTGGCGATATATACGAAATAACCTATTGCATTGCTTTTAGTTTAACAGACATTATACTCGATCCAATTGCACTTTATGCTAAATTAAATTCCCTTTCCCCTATGCCCTTTTCGGCATTATATAAAAATGATTCGCAATATGTTATTTGTGCCAGCCCCGAAAGATTTTTAGGAAAAAGAGCAAACCGTATTTTTTCTCAACCCATTAAAGGCACAAGAAAGAGAAATGATGATCCGGTTTTAGATGAACAAGAAAAATTGAAATTACAAAACGATCCAAAAGAAATTGCAGAAAATGTAATGATAGTAGATCTTGTAAGAAACGATTTAACAAAGAGCGCAAAACTAGGCACAATAAAGGTTTCGGAGTTATTTGGTATTCATTCATTTGCAAATTTACATCAAATGATCAGTACCGTTGAAGCAGAAATAAAAGCCGATTGTAGTATTTTTGAATGTATTGAAAATGCATTTCCAATGGGATCGATGACCGGAGCACCGAAGTTGCGCGCCATGGAGCTGATTGAGGAAGTGGAAAACACTAAAAGAGGATTATATTCTGGTAGTATTGGATACATCGACCCTATGGGTGATTTCGATTTTAATGTACTTATTAGGAGTATTTTTTATGATAAAAATGCGAAGAGCCTATCCTTTCAAGTAGGCAGCGCCATTACCTTAGACGCCGATCCCGAAAAAGAATATGAAGAATGTTTACTCAAAGCAGAAAGTATTTTAAAAGCTTTAGCATAAAAAAAGCCGCTTCGATAAAAGCGGCTTTTTTTTATATTTAATTTTTGGATTAATTTTGAATGATTAATCTTTCAACTTTTTGAACTCCACCAATATTAATTCTTAAAAAATAAATACCATTTTGGAACTCCGATTGGTTGTTACTGATATTGAATTCGTGTGTATTAGCAGTCATTTGTTCATTAGCAATGGTTTTTAGCTTTCTACCTAAAACATCAGTAATATCAATAGTTACATGAGCAGGTTGAACTAAAAAGAACGACATTTTAGTTTCATTAGCAAATGGATTTGGGGCAATAGCTAAATTTAAATTATTTAATATTAAATGCTCCAGTCCTGTTGCTACCGATATAACAATATCATCAATGTACATATTATTTCCTGGCGCACCGTTGGTTGCTTTAAATCTAAATATGGCATTGTCTTCGTTAGTATATGCTGTTAAACTGATACTGTCTTGACGCCATTGTGAAGTGCTATTTGGTATAAATTGACTCGTTGCAGTTGGCGCGGTTGCTAGCGTTGCGCCCGATTTAGTATATAAATTAGAGAAAGTTACTCCGCAATTTCTAGAGGCACCAACATTTAATTCATCGGTGCTTAATGTTGTTCTCATCGCATAAGCCACTTTAAACTTCATCACCGGATTCGTAGTTCCTTTTAAATTTAATGCTGGTAGTATAAATGAATTTACTTGACCATCTGAAACACCGTAAAATTTCATCGCTAATGCGCTAGCACTATTATATCCAGTATTGGTTACGCGTTCCCATTTTTTAACATTGTTTGGTTTGTTGTAAATAATTGAATCTACAATAGCAGCATCTTCCATGTTAATTTCGAATGGTGCGCCAATCTTAGCAACGGTTTCAAATACTTTCAAGAATCCAGGTTTTAAAATACTATCCGACCCTGCTGCATTACTTACTTTTAAAGAAACATTATATTGGCCACCATTTGCATATACAACTGTAGGGTTTTGTAAAGTAGAGGTTGCTGGGTTTCCTCCTTCAAATGTCCATTCCCAGGCACTTGCGTCACCTCTGTAGCTTCCATCTTTATATTGAACAGTAATACCTGTACATACTTCTTGATTCCTAGAAAAATCTGCTTTTGCAATACATAATGGAGCAACATAACCGTCGTTAGTTCCAGTAGCAATTAAATTTGCAGTCGTCCATAAATTATTTCTGCTATTGGTAGTAGAATTAATGGTTGCTTGAATCCTTACATTTTGACCCGCACTAAACATGTTTTGACAACTTCCATCGGTATAGTCCATGTAGTTTTCTGTCATTTCAATTACATTTCCTGTAACACAAGAAGAAACGTTATTTACCGGACAACCACTGTTTGCAGCATTATGAGGAGGTGTATCATTAACTAAATCGCTACCACAAGTTGCATCACCCCAAATATGTCTAAGATTAAACGAGTGACCCATTTCGTGACTTAATGTTCTTCCATAACTATTATAAGCTGATGTATTTCCGCAAACAGTAGATTTTAATAAGATTCCATCTGTTGAATTTGCACCGCCAGGAAATTGCGAGCGACCCAAAACAACTCCTCCTGCTGGTGTTCCAGCCGATGGAGTAATAGTTTCTACTACCCAAACATTAAAATATTTATTATTTGGCCATACACTCAAAGCCTTAATTGGATTATCTGCATTAAAAGTTTGATCCGTTTGGTAACGCACAATTCCATCGGTACAATTGCCATTTGGATCTATTTTAGCCAACCTAAATTCTATTTGACAATCTGCTGCAATGCCTTTATATATAGGGTTTGTATTTGCAGTATCCGCATTTAATCTTCTAAAATCTTTATTCAAAATTTCTACTTGCTCTAGAATTCTCTCTTTTGGAATATTTTCCGAACCACCATTATGAAATACATGAAATACGATTGGAATAATTTTAACCGCCGATTTGTTTTCAAAAGATTTTAAACCATTAAAGTAGGCTTGCGTTTCTTTTTCTAATTGCGCTTGATTGATCACAAATTGTGGATCTTGCATAGATACCGTTTCGGTATATTCGTGCGTTGAACATTTTACAATCGTTTGAGATTGAGCATTTAAAGCCATTACAAGCACAAGGCCTGCTGTTAAGATAAATTTATTTTTCATATAAATATTTGGGAAATTATGATTCATTTGGAATGCCTTTTTTCTTTCTAAAATTTACTTTAGATTCTTTGCCTTTTAATAATCTTTCAATATTTTTTTGATGCGTGATCATCACTAAAACACTCACCACAATGGCAAATAAGATTTGGGTACGCGTAGCTGTTTCGTTAAAAAATAAAATAATAATGATTGGATAGGAAAAACTACCTACCATGGAACTTAAAGAAACATAGCGAGTAATAAGCAACATGATGACAAATACAATAGAGGCTAAGGCAGATGCTGCAGGATGAACGGCTAATATCATACCAAATAAGGTTGCGATGCCTTTACCGCCTCTAAAACCAGCAAATACAGGAAAAATATGACCAACAATTGCGGTTAAACCCAATACCAATTGAAAATTGGCAAATTGAACCGATCCTGGCGAATATTTACCAACAAAATACACCAAATTAGTCGCGGTAAATCCTTTGAGAATATCAATAATTAAAACTGGAATACCAGCCTTTTTACCAAGAATGCGGAATGTATTGGTTGCACCGGCGTTACCACTGCCATATTCTCTTACATCTATTCCATACATGGCTTTACCCAACCATATTGCAGTGGGTATAGACCCATACAAATAGGAAAGAATTAAAGCAGTTGAAGTATAGATTGAAAGCATATCAAATTTGAATGATCAAATATATAAAATCTTTTAAAATGCCTTTAAACTCAAGTCTAAGGACTTAACTGA
>CAIMAP010000063.1 GCA_903838995.1 uncultured bacterium
ACACAATTAAAGAAATTTTAAATAATGTACCAGCAGATAGGTTCATAGCTTTTAATAAATTGCACGAAACTATTGTAAAGAGTTTACCCAAAGGTTTTGAAGCAGGCATAAGCTATGGAGGTTTAGGCTATGTGGTGCCACATAAACTATATCCTGCAGGATACCATTGCAAACCAATTGAACCGCTTCCTTTCGCAGGTTTAGCTTCGCAAAAAAATACAATTAATTTTTATCATATGGGAATATATGCCGATCCTAAATTATTGGAATGGTTTGTTAGCGAGTATCCAAAGCACAGTAAAGCCAAACTAGATATGGGAAAAAGTTGCATTCGATTTAAAAAGTTTGATGAAATTCCTTATAAACTTATTGCTGAATTGATGAAAAAAATGAGTGTAAAAGATTGGGTGAATCAATACGAAACGCTTTACAAACCCAAGTCTAAGAAATAATATTCAAAAATGAAAACCATCATTCAATCACAAAGAGATTTTTTTAATACGAATCAAACTAAAAGTATTGATTTTAGAATTACGCAATTACTCAAGCTGCGTAAGCTTTTGCAAGCAAACGAGCAAATTTTATACGAAGCGATTTATGCCGATTTTCAAAAATCTACTTTTGATACGTATACCAACGAGCTGAGTATTTTATATGCCGAGATTGACGAGAGCGTGCGTAAAATAAAAAATTGGGCTAGCCGCAAAAGGGTAAGTACCAATTTTGTTAACCTACCTGCAAAAAGTTATATTATGCCCGAACCATTGGGCGTATGTTTAATTATTGGTGCTTGGAATTATCCGTATCAATTGTCTTTTGGCCCAGCTATTGCGGCTATTGCAGCCGGTAATACGGTAATTTTAAAGCCTAGCGAATTACCCATTAGAACCAGCCAAGTAATGGCTAAAATAATCAACGAAAATTTTGATTCTGCATTTTTTAAAGTAGTAGAAGGCGGCATTCCCGAAACCAATGCGCTTTTAGCAGAGCGTTTCGATAAAATATTTTTTACTGGAAGTGTAGCTGTTGGTAAAATTGTTTACCAAGCAGCAGCTAAATATTTAACGCCAGTAACACTCGAGCTAGGTGGTAAAAGCCCAGCAATTATAACAGATGCAGCCAATTTAAAACTTCATGTAAAACGAATTGTTTGGGCAAAATTTATCAATGCAGGGCAAACATGTATTGCACCCGATTATATTTTATTGCCTAAATATTTGGAGCAAGAATTTTTGAATTTAGCCAAAGCCGAAATTGAAAAAGAACAATTTGCTGTTGCGAACGATAACTATGTGCAAATTATCAATAGCAAAAATTTACAGCGTTTAGCTCATTTATTAGACCCCGCTAAAGTATTTTGTGGTGGTGGTTTTAATGAGCAAACCCGGGTGTTTGAGCCTACCATTATGCAACAAGTAAGCTTCGACGATAAAATAATGCAAGAAGAAATTTTTGGTCCTATTTTGCCAGTCATTACTTACGAAAATTTAGACGAAGCCATTTCTGAAATTAAAAAAAGAGAAAAGCCGCTGTCTTGTTATGTATTTACAAGCAGTACTTCACTCAAAAATAAAATCATCAACGAACTTTCTTTTGGTTCGGGTGCCATTAACGAATGCATTATGCAAATAACCAATAGTAATATGCCTTTTGGTGGAGTGGGCGAAAGCGGCATTGGTGCTTATCATGGCGAGTTTGGCTTTAAAACTTTTTCGCATTTTAAGAGTATGCTCGAAAAACCATCTTGGTTCGAACCAAATTTAAAATATTTTCCACATTCAAAATTAAAATTCGCTTTGATTAAATTGTTAATGCGCTTATCTTAATAGCATGAATCCAAAAGTAGACGATTATTTATTAAGAATTTCGGCTTGGCAAGCAGAATTAAGCCTGCTCAGAAATATACTACTCGAATGTGGTTTAACAGAAGAAATAAAATGGGGTGCGCCTTGTTATCTTTTCGAAAAAACCAATATTATTATTTTACATAATTTTAAAGCCTACTGTGCCATTGGTTTTTTTAAGGGCGCCTTACTCAAAGACGCCAAAGGATTATTGAAAAAACCTGGCGAAAATACGCAAGGGGGTAGGGTATTTCCTTTTACAAATACCAAAGAAATTGTAAAGCAAAAGGCTTTAATTAAAGCATATATTTTTGAAGCCATTGAAATAGAAAAGGCAGGTATAAAAGTGGTGCCAACCCTAACCCCAATTGAAATTCCGGAAGAGCTTCAACATCAATTCAAAAAAAATGCGGCTTTTAAAAAGGCTTTTTATCAATTAACGCCAGGCAGACAAAGAGCCTATCTCATTCACTTTACTGGCGCCAAACAAAGTGCTACTCGAACAAGCCGTATCGAAAAATTCATTCCACAAATATTATGTGGTAAAGGCTTCAACGACTGCACCTGCGGGCTTTCTAAAAAAATGCCTATTTGCGATGGTTCGCATAAATTTGCTCGTTAGCTTTTTTAAGCTAAATTTGTGTTTTAACAAAATAATATGATTGGATTAAGCGAACAAGAACAGCAACGCAGAGAAAGCATGCAAGAGTTAATGCGTATGGGCATCGACCCATTTCCGGCTGCAACTTTTGAAATCAATGCTACGGCAAAAGATATATTAGCCAATTTCGAAAAAAATCCAACGGCTTATCAACAAATTTCTATCGCAGGAAGAATTATGAGCCGTAGAATTATGGGAAATGCTTCTTTTGTTGAATTACAAGATGCAAGTGCCCGCATTCAATTATATGTTAAACGCGACGACATTTGCCCCGACGAAGACAAAACTTTATACAATACGGTTTTCAAAAAACTATTAGACATTGGCGACATTATTGGTGTAACAGGTTATGTGTTTACTACACAAACCGGCGAAATTAGTATTCATGTTTCTTCTTTTACTATTTTAACAAAATCGTTAAGACCATTGCCTGTTGTGAAAACCGACGCCGATGGTAAAGAGCACAATGCCGTTACCGATGCCGAATTTAGGTACCGTCAGCGTTATGCCGATTTAATTATTAACCAACAAGTACGCGATGGTTTTCGCAAGCGTACGCAAATTGTACAATCGCTTCGAAATACTTTTAATGCCAACGGATATTTAGAAGTAGAAACACCCATATTACAAGCTATTCCGGGCGGTGCAGCGGCTCGTCCGTTTATAACGCATCACAATGCCTTAGACATTCCTTTGTATTTAAGAGTAGCAAACGAATTGTATTTAAAGCGTTTAATTGTGGGTGGATACGAAGGCGTGTATGAGTTTGCCAAAGATTTTAGAAACGAAGGCATGGATCGTACGCACAATCCAGAGTTTACCGTATTAGAAATTTATGTAGCCTACAAAGACTACAATTGGATGATGGATTTTACAGAAGAAATGTTAGAGCGTGTAGCACTCGATTTGCATGGGCAAACCAAAGTGCAAATGGGCGAACATAGCATTGATTTTCAACGACCATTTAAACGCATCAGCATGTACGATTCAATCAAAGAATTTACCGGTGTGGATATTTCGGAAATGGATGAAAACCAATTGCGCGCTACCTGTCAGCAATTAGGCATTGAAGTAGCAGACTCCATGGGTAAAGGAAAATTAGTGGATGAAATTTTTGGCGCCAAATGCGAGCATCATTATATTCAACCAACTTTTATTACCGATTACCCAGTAGAAATGTCGCCGCTTACTAAAAAACATAGAACCAAAGCAGGCTTAGTAGAGCGTTTCGAATTAATGGTGAATGGAAAAGAATTAGCCAATGCTTATTCTGAATTAAACGACCCTTTAGAACAACGCGAAAGATTTGAAGAACAGGTTGCTTTAATGGAGCGTGGCGACGACGAAGCCATGTTTATTGATCACGACTTTTTAAGAGCTTTAGAATATGGTATGCCGCCTACAGCAGGCATGGGCATTGGCATTGATCGTTTAGCGATGATCATGACCAACAATGCATCAATACAAGATGTATTATTCTTTCCGCAAATGCGTCCCGAAAAAATTACGCAAACAGGCAGCGTAGAAGATTTTGTAAAAATTGGTGTACCTGCAGCATGGGTGCCGGTTTTACAAAAGATGGGTTTTAATTCGGTCGAAGAATTAAAAGCAGGCAATGCCAATAAAGTGTTCAACGATATGGGAGGCATGCGCAAAAAATTAAAATTAGAAATTGCTATTCCTAGCAAAGAGGAAGTGATGCAATGGTTTGCATAATCCAAACTTCCAAAAAAAAGCATAAAAAAAAACCGCTAAAATATTTTAGCGGTTTTTTTATAAGCCGAAGCCGAAATAATTATCTTACTAATTTAGTTCCGTTGTATTGGAAATCAACTTTGGTAATTCCAAACATGCCGGTATCAACTTGCGAACCCATCATTTTTAATTTATTACCAGTAATGGTTGTGGTAAATTTAGTTGTATCAAATGGTACGGTACTTTTATCTACAACCACTAAATTTGTACCTGTAATAGTATAATAAGCCGTGTCATTTGTAAAAGTTCCTGAAGAATCTTTAGAAATGCCAATCGCTAATCCATTAGCAGTAAAGTTAAGGGTTAATTCATCTGTAGCTAAAATTGTAGTGTCATTTTGAATCAATTGGCCATCGATGTAAAAAGCAGTACTTGTGCTGTTTATTCCCCAAAAGCCAACAATTGCAGCACTTGGTTCAACGGTATTGTCTTCGGTACATGCAGTAATGCTCATTAAAGCAAAGGCTAATAAGCCTAAAATTTTAAAACTTTTTTTCATATTTTTTTTTAATAGGTTAATGAATACGCTACAAACGCTTGTTTGTATCTTTGGCAAAGAAAATCAAAATATTGCATATTTGAAAATGGATTTAGCATTAATTAATAATTTAAAATCTCCTAATTGGGCTAAGGCATTGGCTCCAAATTTCGAAATGCCTTATTTTATTAAATTAGCAAGCTTTTTACAAAAAGAAATAGCGACCCAAAAAACCATTTTTCCGCCCTTGCCGCAGGTTTTTGAAGCACTCAATTTATGTGATTTAAACCAAGT
>CAIMAP010000064.1 GCA_903838995.1 uncultured bacterium
AAAAAGTTTAGCTTCTTTCCATGCTTTGTTGGCCCAAACACCCGTATCTAAATAAGCTGCCGACTCTTCTTCGTTTAATAAATTCATGGGCAACATACCAAATTGCAAACTAGCACCACCTTGTACAAAAATTACTTCGTATCCAGCGGGAACCTGCATCAATTCTTTAATCAATTGTACAGATTCTGCAACAACTGATTCGAACTCGGGCGTGCGATGCGAGATTTCTAAAATAGACAAACCCGTGTCGCCCCAACTTAATACGGCTTGTGCTGCTTGTTCAAAAACTTCTTGAGGTAAGATGCAAGGACCTGCACCGAAATTGTGTTTGTGTGGCATTTTTTATAGGTTAAAATACCATACAAAGTTAAAAACTATCAACTCTTATACAAGTGTTAAAATTTACCCACTAAACGCAGGTTTATTTGCCTAGAAGTAAGGTAATTTGGCACCGCATATTGTTGTGCATTAACATCCCTTATCCATAGATAGGATATGGTATTGGAGCGTTTAAAGAGGTTAAAAACTTCGGCATATAGCATAAGCGATTTAAATGGACCAATTTGTGCTGTTCCGCCATTTTTCTTGCTAACAAATTCTTTACTAAAACCAACATCTGCTCTCCAGTAAGGTGGCATGCGTAAGGTATCTTTATACCTCGCAAAATCTGGCGGACCAAATGGTAATCTTGCACCAAAAACCACATTTAAATGAACTTTAAAACTCGGATCATTTTTAAAATTATCTTGAAAGAACACCGAAAAATTAAATCGTTGATCGGTTGGCCTTGGAATATATCCTGGATAAATAATAGCAGAATCTAATCCACTTACATTTTTGATATTAATTTTATCGTTGTAAATATCTTCTTGGGTGCTCATAAAAGATAAACTAAACCACGATTCTAAATCTTTCACAAACTCCCCATTCACTTTAAAATCAATACCTTTAGCGTATGCCTTTGCTTTATCATTTGCATAATATCGTATACGAACATTATCTACTTCGTAAGGAATTATTTGATCCATTTGTTTATAATACATTTCTGATATAAACTTAAATTTACGACCACCAAAAGAAATAAATTGTCTATCGGCTGCTAAAACATAATGAATAGATTTTTGTGCCGCCGGATTAGTTGACAAAGTACCATCATAATTTCTTAATTCGCGGTAAAACGGTGGTTGATAATATAGACCAGTAGATGCCCTGAAAACCCAGTCCTGCTTCCATTTTGGATGAAATGACAAAGTAACTCTAGGACTTACATTTAATTCTTTGGTATAGTCCCAATAGGTGGCCCTAATTCCCGTTGTTAATTGTAAACTTTTATCCGAATTAAACGAAAATGAATTTTGAATAAAGCCATTGACACGATTGGTGTTTAATTTTATTTTGGTGCGAATTACATCTTTCAACTCAATCATTTGTGCCGAATTAGAAAGTGCATAACCTGCAGAATCTATTAAATTCCATTCACTCAATTGGTCGTTAATTTGCTCGTTTTGATAACGCAAACCCCATAATAATAAATTACCCTTATGCACGTAGCGTCCTTTGTTTTCAATAGATTGCACATTTGCACGCAAAAAATTTCTAGCATGATTTAAGTAGGCACCAACCCCCCTATTTGCTTTTACTTGCCCAAAGGTTTCTTTACCAAAATTACTTTCTATTTCATCAAAAATATATTGTCCTTCTATATCAAATGTTTCTTGTTCAAAGGAATTATATTTTGTAGCAATGAATTTTATTTTCAAAGAATCGGATGGATTATAAGTAGCCGTTAAAGCGCCCAATGTGCTTTGGTATTGATCAATTTCTTGACCTTGAAAAAAGATAGACAAACGCAATACTTCGTTGAAAGTACCAAATGTGGTTT
>CAIMAP010000065.1 GCA_903838995.1 uncultured bacterium
CTACTCTTTTAACAGCATAATCCCTTGATAATGTTGCCTTTCGGCTGTGGGCCCACCAGCCGGTATCTGGCCGGGGAAATCGATAAATCAACTGATATGTTTCCTGGGCAATTTTTGAGTTAATCCAAATAATAAAAATCCAGATGCGAGTGTGATTAATCCAATAACTGAAAATATTCGTAATAACCAATTATTAATATTATCTCTGTTTTGATAATCCATGACATGAAGCATCCACAAAAAATCAAAAACTCTCCATCGATTATTTCGATAGGTTTGAACAGTACCTAATTCCGCAGATACATAAACGGTTGTATTTACATCACCATCAAAACTTACAGCAAATGCGGGTAGAGGTTTCTCCCTATACTCATGATGCCCATTTGTAGAATTGATATATTCAACCGATTTTAGATTTGACTTAACATTCAAACTATTTTTTGCAATTATTATTGCTTCTTTTTTGTTTATAGGAATTCTAATTTTATTATTTAATGTGTTAGCCAATACTGTTTTTATACGTTTCCCATTATTGAATGTTATTTGATAATGAGGGGTATCAAAAATGGTAGCAATTTGAACTGACTTTAAAAGATATACCGAGTCATTTTTACTAATCTCATTTAGAATACCATTTAAACTTATTCCAAGTTTTTCTTTATTAATTGTTGTGGTTTCTTTTCTAATGTCCTCACCTCTAATATTCTTAATGTTGGTCCAACTGAAATATAATCCCCCAATTGTCCAAAATAAAAATTGTATACCTAAAAATAGACCTAAATAGCGATGACTTTTTCGAACAACTTTTTGCCATTTACCTTTTGTCATAATATTTTAATAGTTACTTGTTAATTAATCTTAATTTTTCTTTTTTGATCATAGGCAACATAACCATATCATACATTTCTTTCATCATATCAGCAACCAATGGATCTGTAGTTTTGGGAGTGCCAGCGATATAAGGCGGTTTTGGATTATATTCAAGATCAAGCATTATTGCTTCAGTATATTGTCTTCCCATTAAATCATCAATTATTGCTAACGACATGTCCATGCCCGCAGTTACGCCTGCAGAAGTCCAATATTTGCCATCTTTAACCCAGCGATCTTCTTTAAAATTTGCACCATACAAGGCAAGCATTTCATTAGCTCTATACCAATTTGTGGTTGCACTTTTATTTTTTAATAATCCAGTTGCTCCTAAAATCCATGCTCCAGTACAAACACTAGTTGTGTATTTAGATTTTTTATCTATTAACTTAATCCAGTTTAAAATTAAAGTATCCTTTGTTAATAATAATGTTTCTAAAGCCCCACCTGGAATAACTATAATGTCTAAATTATCTACTTCGCTAGTTGTTGTATCCACCTGAATACTTACACCTGAATTATTCTTAACTAATCCTCTGTTTTTTGCAATCAAAAAAGTTTTAGCACCACTCATTTGTTTCAAAATTTGAAAAGGACCCATTGCATCTAAATTATTAAACCCATCATATACCAAAACGCCAATTGTTTTAATGTCTGTTTTTGGTTTTTGTAAAATAATATTCATCATTTCCTGATGTCTATTATCATTCTCAATATTCGTTTGTGCGTATGCATTTATATAACATACCAATATTAATGGCATGAAAAATTTATAAAATTTCATAAATTAAATTTTAGTAATAAAATTAAAAGACAGAGTGGAAGCTAAACTCCAGGAGGATGAAAAATAGAACTAATGTATTTTGAATTCAACGAACTCTTAAACGCGTAAAAATATTTACTTTTCTGAGTTCTGAATATTTCGATAGTTGGATAAAATGATTTAGAAGACAAAATTAATTCTTGCTGATTGAATTTTGGAGCAGGTGCATTTGTGTTTGATTCACCTTCTTGCTTCTTTATTTTCTTAAGCATTTGACACTTGCCATCACAATGCATCATTGGTTTAGCTTTGTTAACACATGCTTTTTTATATGATTCCAAGTTGACTAAATAATCAGCAAGTACAAGTGATCTTGAGAATGTATGCGCAATAAGGGAGCTGAATAATAATATGACTAAACTGTATTTCAATATGCGCAAAAATACCAACTTACTCAAACATAAATATGTAATCTTAATCAGGTTCTAAAAATTCCACCCCTTCACCTCCATTCACCCCTGTTTTCCCTCAAAAATCAAAGAACCTGGCCCAAACTTGGCCAGAGCTTACCCTAAACAAAAAGGGTCTACGCTTTTAACAGCATAAACCCTTGATAATGTTGCCTTTCGGCTGTGGGC
>CAIMAP010000066.1 GCA_903838995.1 uncultured bacterium
CTTGCAGCACAGCTATGGCTGCAGCATCGATTCAATCTTATTCAGAAGAAATAAAATGATAAAGGGGCAGGCTAATCATTTGCGTATTTCGATTCCGGGTAGCAAAAGCGAATCGAATAGAGCCCTTATTATACAAGCATTTGCGAGCGATCGCATACAGATCGAAAATATTTCTAATTCGGACGATACACGCGCTTTGATTCAAGCGCTTGAGCTAGCTCATGCGAGTTCGAGTTCAATTTCGAGTTCGAGTTCGCTTTCGAGTTCAAGCTTGAGTTCGAATTTGAGCTCTAGTTTAAGTTCGAGTTCGAACTCCGAAATAAAAATTGATTGCGGACATGCCGGTAGTACTTTTCGTTTTTTAACGGCTTACTTTGCAGGCCTAGCAGGTAAAGAAATTATATTAACCGGTTCCGAACAATTGCAAAGCAGGCCAATGGCCCCGCTCTTCAAGGCACTCCGAGCTTTAGGCGCCGACATTACTTGTTTAGCCAAAGAAGGTTTTGCACCGATTCGCATCCGCGGAAAAAATTTACATACTACAATGCCTATTGAAATAGATAGCAGTTTAAGCTCGCAATATATTTCGGCATTATTATTAATTGGTTCGCAAATGGAAGGCGGTTTGAGTTTAAACTTAAACCAAAGCCGTGTATCCAATGCCTATATTCAAATGACGATAGCCCTGTTAAACCAAGCAGGAATAATAGTTTCGGACCAACAAGATAGTTTACATATTGCTGCGCAAAAAATACAAGCACATACTTTTTACATCGAACCCGATTGGAGTTCGGCTTCATATTGGTATGCCATAAAAGCGTTGGGCTATAGCGGAAATATTTTTTTAACCGGTTTGAAAAAAAATAGTACGCAAGGCGATGCTTGTATTGCAAAGCTAATGGAAAACTATGGCGTACAAACCATTTACCATGCTGATGGCATCTAAATAATTTCAGGCGATATTTGTAAAGAAGACTTGCTAATCGATTGTATTGATTGCCCCGATTTAGCGCCCACATTAATTGCCACAGCCGCGGCTATGCGTTTACCTTATCGTTTTACGGGCTTACAAACACTTGCGCACAAAGAAAGTAACAGAACCGAAGCCTTGCGCATCGAATTAGCTAAAATTGGCGCTGATTTAAAAGAAGAAGCAGGCATTTGCTTTATAAACTATACGCATCCTTACGATTTTACCAGAGCCCTGGTATTCGATACCCATCAAGATCATCGAATGGCCATGTGCCTTGCGCCCCTTGCCTTACAATGGCCCAATATCACCATTCATAATGCAGCGGTTGTCGAAAAATCGTACCGTAGTTTTTGGGATGATTTTGCACAAACCGGATTAAGCCTTAACTTGCAATAATATGGCAGGAAATTCTTTTGGAACTTTATTTAAAATTCACACTTTCGGCGAATCGCATGGCGAGGCCATTGGGGTAGTAATTGATGGTTGCCCGGCTGGCTTAAACATTGATATGGATTTTTTACAATCCGAACTCGATCGCCGAAAGCCAGGCCAATCGCACATTACTAGCCCTCGCAAAGAATCCGACGAAGCCAAAATTATTTCTGGCGTGTTTAATGGTCAAACAATGGGCACACCTATTTGCATTATTATTGCCAACGAAAATCCAAAAGAAAAAGATTATACTTATTTAAAAGATACCTTCCGCCCATCGCATGCAGATTTTACTTACGAGAAAAAATATGGCACGCGCGATTACCGTGGTGGTGGCCGTTCGTCTGCTAGAGAAACCGCTGCAAGGGTTGCTGCTGGTGCGATTGCTAAAATGCTTTTGAAAAAAGAACAGATTCACATTACGGCTTTTGTTACTAGAGTTGGCCCGATTCAATTAACAAAAGATATTCATACACTCGACTTAAGCATTGCGCAAAACAACAGCATTAAATGCCCCGATAGCGCAACTGCTGCAGAGA
>CAIMAP010000067.1 GCA_903838995.1 uncultured bacterium
AGTAAATAGGGGGAATTATCTAAATAGATGATGCCCGACTCAGACAATTGATGCATGTTTGGATTTGCGCTTTCGCCCCATTCGCCAAATTTATGTATGATGTTGGTATTATTGGGTAAGCCACTTTGCATGCCCATTTCAAAATTGGATTCGTTTAATAATTCGGCAACAGTTTCGGAGTGCGCAATGGTTAAGTAGCCTGCATTGTAAACAATATTTAAAAACAGCGAATAATCTTTTGCAGAAATTTGGTAATTCCTATCGTGTATATCTGGCACCACTAATCCAAAATCCGAAAATATTTTTTCGAAAACATTTAAATCAACATTGATATTGAGTAAATAAGTTGCGTTGTTATCAGAATACGCAATCATGTATTTAAGAAGTTGTTTAATGGTATAACTTTTTTCGGGCTCAATCTGTTTAGTTACATAGGTTTGATTTGGCATACCCTTAGGCAAATGAAAAGTTAATTTCTTATTTAAAAGACCCGGATGTTGCTCTTCCATTTTTAAATAAGCAATGAGCATGGGCAGTTTAATAAGCGAAGCAGGGTGAAACAGCTCGTTTTCGTTGATTGCCACAAATTCTCTGTTACTCAATATTTTTAAATAAACCGAAACCTTGTCTAAATCTCCTGCTAATTTATATTGATTAATAAGCGCTTCTATTTTTGATTTTAATGGCGCGTATTTGCCCGATTCGCAGGCAATGGTATTGTATAATAAAGGTTTAATATATTTATAACCTGCTAATCGATGTACTTCTGTTTCGCAGGCAGCAGATGCTGGCACTTCGATTGTTTTAGCAGCTAACTCTTTATTTATTTTATCCTTGCTTTGCTTAGCAAAAACCACCACCGAAATGGTGCTACATACCGCAGCTGTTAAAATAACATTTACCGCATTGAATCTTTTGTTTAGCATATCGATATTATAAAATTATTTATCCGTTCTTGCTTTAAATTGGCAATTTTCTAAAGTTAATTGTAATAAGGCATAAATGCTAAAAAAATAAGACAAACAAGCAATTAGCACTGTAATATGGTTCTGCGTCTTTTATTCGAGCTATAGGAGTTTAATAAACTATATTTTGTATATTCATATATCTATTGATGATGATGAAGAAATTATTAATTTTCTTATTTAGTTTCATTTATTTATCTGCGCTAGCAAATAATAAGGAGCGGATTTGCATAGATAGCCTTACCAAACCCCTTGCCGAAAAAGAAGCCATTGTTATTTTGGTTGGGTTTGGGTCTAAAATTCAAGGCACCAAAAAAATTTCCGATTATTTTTTTCATAAAGGTTATGATGTATACATTCCCGATTATATTGCACGTCGCTCTATTGCAAATAGCGTTGATCAATTAGATAAATTCATGCTTAAGCATCAATTAAAAAAGTACAAAAAATTACATGTTTTTTCTTATATCGTTGGCGCCTGGACTTTAAATAATTGGATAGCCCAACATCCAACAAACAATATTGCTACCATTCTCTACGATAGAAGTCCTTTACAAGAAAGAGCACCTTATGCCTTGGTAAAAGACATTCCGTTTTTAATTCATTTAGCCGCCGGAAAAATAATGAAAGAATTTTCTGAGACAAATTACCCTCCTATTTCTTCAGAAAAAATAAGCATAGGTATTCTTATTGAAAGCCATGCAACAAAATTAATGATCAAGCACAAAGCCACCGCGCTGGCTATGGGGCCCATTCAATGGGATGTCAAAAACCTAAACCAAAGTTGTAATGATTATTTTTATACTTGGATTAACCACGATGAAATGTATAATCGCTTTGATGTGATTGGATCCGAAATATTTTACTTTATCAAAAACCAAAAGTTTAGCCCTAGCGCCAAACGCGAAGCCTATTCGGATAACCCTTTTGTAAAATTTAATCCCAAGCCATGATATCTATTTATAGCATTAAACCAAAGTTTCAACAATTGCTCAAGCCATTGCTCCATTTTCTTTTTAAAATGGGCGTGAGTGCTAACATGATTACTTGTTGGGCCATCTTATTATCGGCCATTACCGGTTTATTTATTTGGCTCGATCCAAATCAAAACATGTTGTTGATTTTGCCTCTTGCACTTTTAATTAGAATGGCTTTAAATGCACTCGATGGCATGATGGCCAGCACCTATCACATGCAAAGTAAAAAAGGCGAAGTGTTAAACGAACTCGGAGATGTTGTTTCCGATTTTTTACTTTATTTCCCTTTGTTAAAATTATTTTCTATACCAATTTATATTCTTATTGCCTTTTTATTTATGTCGGTGCTAAATGAATACGCAGGCATTTTAGCAAAAGCGGTAAGCGGCACCAGGCAATATGATGGGCCTATGGGCAAAAGCGACAGGGCCTTTGTAATTGGCTTGTTAAGTTTGGTATTTTATTTTACCCATGCGCTTATCCCCTATATCGATTATATTTTTTTAGTACTTATACTGCTGTTAATGTTGAGTACTTTTTTCAGAATTAAAAAAACCTTAAACCCTAAATAAAATGAACTTAGCTCAATTTTCTGCAAACAAAGAGGTGGCTTTTATTATCCTTTTAATTATTGGCTTATTGGTATTTGCTACCCTGTTGTTTTTTATCTGGGGGAAATTAAAACCCGAGGCAAATTTAATCGAACTCAAACTTAGAACGAAGTCGTGGTGGACCATGGCCCTTGTGTTTATTCTTGCCATCGTAATTAATCCAATCATATCCTATTTTGCATTTGGTCTTTTATCTTTTATGGCATTACGAGAAATAACAACCATTAGCAAGAATGTAAGAGATGTAGATAGACGCATTATGATATGGTGTTATATCGCCATTCCAATACAATTTATATTAGCCTATAACGGATACTTTAATTTGTTCGTCATCTTTATTCCGGTAGTCATGTTTATTTTTATCTCCTTTATGTTGGTAATTAAAGGTGAAACTACAGAGATTGGTCGTTCAATGAGTGTAATACCTACTCAATTAATGCTCACTGTTTTTTCATTGAGTCATTTAGCCTTTTTATTATCGCTGCCTCAAATAGCTGGTTTTAATGCAGGTGGAAGAGGCTTGTTACTCTTTGTTGTTTTTATTACAGAAATTAATGATGTATTTCAATTTACTTGGGGCAAATTATTAGGACGCCATGCCATCATTCCTAAAATAAGCCCGAATAAAACATGGGAAGGATTTATTGGTGGAATTATTACAACCACTGTTTTAGGATATTTCTTAAGGTTCTTAACGCCCTTCAGCGAAGTTGAATCTTTGGTGGTGAGTTTTGTAATTGCTTGCGCAGGTTTTGTTGGAGATGTAGTGGTATCGGCGGTTAAAAGAGATATCGGTTTAAAAGACACCGGAAACCTCATACCTGGTCATGGCGGCATACTTGATAGAATTGATTCTTTAGCCATTACCTCGGTAGTGTTTTTTCATATTGTGTATAATTTATATTATTCCTAAACATGAGAAGCGTTTTTCTATTTATAATCTATCGCGTAATCATGCGTAATTTTTTACGCGTAATTGTAGGTGTAAAATATAGTAATATAGCGGTATTGAATAAGCATCAGCAATTCATTCTTGTGGCTAATCATAATAGCCATATAGATACCATGGCGCTGATGTCTGCACTTTCTTTTACGCAATTAAAAAGCACACATCCAGTTGCAGCAGGCGATTATTTTGGAAAGTCTCCATTAAAATCATTTATAACTAGGTTGTTTACTAATGCCTTGCTGATCCAAAGAACCAAAAACGCTGAAGGCCAAAACCCCATTCAGGCAATGAGTGCATCGCTCGTAAAAGGTGATTCGCTTATTTTATTTCCAGAAGGATCGAGAGGAGAACCACAAAAAATGCAACAATTTAAAAAAGGTGTTGGGCTACTTTTAAAAAAGCATCCAAACATTGCCTATATCCCTGTGTACATGACAGGCATGGGAAGAATCTTACCAAAAGGCGAAAGATTATTGATACCCTTCGATTCGTATGTGGTTTTTGGAGAAGCTTCTTATAGCCAAACCGACGATACCGAAGCCATTGTTAAAGAAATAGAAGAAAAAATTATTGCCCTTGGGGTTGCTTTTCAAAAATCAATTTTCGAATAGCTTTATTTGAGAAACTATTTATGCCTAAACCAGCAATCGTTTCTTTCGGTTTCGTACATTTTAAAAACAGTATTCACTGGCGCGCCATGTTTTAGTTGATGGTTAAATTGGGTGCGTACCAAATAATTAAAGGCCCCCATGTCGCCGGTATAAGCGGTTTTATTATCGCGATTGGCGTTTTGGTGAATGGCACAAAGTTTTTGCAAGAAATCAAATATTAATGCAGCCGAACCACCTATAATACCACAGTTTAATAAAGTTTGGGCTGCAAATGTGTTTTCGTAAGCCGCATAATCTGGAATATTATTTCTTAAATTTTCTGAATGGGCTATCATCCATTCGTTGTGCAATAATTTAGGTTCGTCGCCACAAAAAAGCATAGCCGGGTTTGCGATAAAAAGTGGATCTGTAAAAGGATTATTTAAAAGCACTACATCACTCACATCTGTTATAAAAATTCCAGCAAGCGCTTGTAAGTTTTGCTGAATAAAATTTAAGTAAACAAAATAACGAAATACATTGGGATTGAATTGCGGGTCGTATTCAATTTTAATAAAAGAAATCGAATTATTTTGTAAAGCATTACAAGTTGCTTCGGATAAATTATTATGAAAAATAATGCCTTTTAAATTTGCTGCAGTTACAGAAGCTACCCAATCTTGAACTAGTGCTGCTGAGTCGTAGGATAGCGTGGTGTTGCGGTTTACATCATGCACCCCAGTAATAAAGCAGGCCATTACAAGATTGGTATTTGGCTGGAATTTTAGCGATTCAATTGCCATATTTAAGCAATCGTTAAATTCGCTTTTTTAATGGTTGCGCAAATACTATCTGGAATATTTCTGTGATAAACATAAGTACGCAAGTCTAATTTTTTTACATTAAATAGTTGCGTGGCTTGTTCGTAAAAATCGGAATCGGCTGCAAAGCCCGTTTTAAATGTAATGCTGGTAAATACTTTTTTTAGTCCGAATAATGTACCAAACATAATCACTTCGTCTAAATGAATGAGTTTTGTTTGATCGTTTTTATCGGGTACATAATAATCGTTGTCGGAATCTACAATTGTTTCTGTGGTAGAACAAATTAAGTCCGAGTCGTTTATTTCGCGCAAGCAAGTGCTTAAATGATTCGGTTTGTATTCGTCGTCGCTGTCTAAAATAGTAATGTATTCTCCTAGGCTATATAATACCCCACGGTTTACAGATGCAGATTGCCCGCGATTGCTATGGCGTATATAAGTAATTTTGTCTTCGTATTGCTCTACATAATCCATTAAAGATTCGCGGTTGTTTTCTTTACTACCATCGTCAATGATAATGAGTTCAAAATCTTGAAAATCTTGTTTAAGCACCGAATCAATGGCTCTTTTCGTGTATATTAAATTAGTGTTAAAAACAGTCATTAACACCGATACTTTCACTTTTTTAGACATTATTTTATCGGGTAAAATATTTTTTTTGACAAAGATAAAATTTCTTTCCTATAATAGCTATTGGTCTTAAAAAAATGAGTTTGAGCAATGATTAGCAAAAATTGCTTCTCATTACCCAAACTCATTAAAGAATGATTGTTTTAAACTATTGTTTGATCACTTTATAATTAATACTATTATCTGCTGTATTAATTTTGATAAAGTAAACACCTGCGTTTAATTCATCTAATGCTACTTTCACATTTCCTACAAAAGTTTCTTGTTTAATCACTTTTCCGTTTACATCCATCAACATAAATACCGATGGGCTTGTAAGCGTAGTTTCTATGAAAACAGAACCATTAGTTGGATTTGGATATACTTTAATAGCATCTTGTAAATTTGTGTTTTGAACACCAACATTTAACAAACGAACCATTTTTAAATTGAATGGATTGCTTGCCAATAAATTTTCGTTCACATTTGCTGTACTTGCTTTAACTGTCCAGATAATTTGAACCGAATCTCCAGCTGGAACATTTAAAGTACCTAATAAAGTACTAATATCTCCTTTAGTTAATGTTAACTTAGTAGCTGTTCCATTATTATCTGCATCTAATGCGACTAATGGTGTAGCGAAATTTCCACCAGGTAAATCTGCTAACCATTTGTAATTAACAGCGTTGGTAGTAGCTTGCCAAGAAATTTGAACTTTAGTGGTATCGTTATCTTTAACTGTTAATCTAGCATTGCTTGCAGGTCCAATTAAACTGAAATCAGCTAATGGATATAAACGAACCATTTTTAAATTGAATGGATTGCTTGCCAATAAATTTTCGTTCACATCTTCTGTGCTTGCTTTAACCGTCCAAATAATTTGAATTGAATCTCTATTTTGAACACCTAAAGTACCCAATAAAGTACTGATGGCTCCTTTAGTAACAGTTAACTTCGTATCCTTTCCATTGTTATCTGCATCTAATGCTACTAGTGGTGTAGCGAAATTTCCACCAGGTAAATCTGCTAACCATTTGTATTTAGTAGCAGATGTAGCACCTTGCCAAGAAATTTGAACTTTAGTTGTATCGTTATCTTTAACTGTTAATCTAGCATTCGTTGCAGGTCCAATTAAACTGAAAGCAGACAATGGAGGAAAAATTCCGTCAGGGCGAGCGTTTAATAATTGAATTCTGGTATCGCCTACTAATGTTGTATCTCTTACATTGTAAGCAGTGCTAGCTGTATTGTGTTTTGCTAACATGTATTCTGCAAATGCATCTTGTTCCGAACCAATTACTGCAAAGGTGCTTGTACCTGCTGCTTTAATAGCCGTATCTAAATCTACCCTTGCAGTTACTACCGCTGGGAAAGGATAACCATCGCCACCTACTTGCGAACCTGTACTTGAAGCATTGGCTAAGAAATTTAAAGTAACTATTTTGTAAACTTTAATAGTGTCGCCTACTAATTTACCATTACGTAAAATAGTGTCCTTTTTATTTCCTAGCGAATCAATTATTACGATTGAATTAATTTTATTACCTAAAGTTTTTGTAGTATCGTATGAAAACGAAACACCACCAATTTGCGGGAATTGACCAGGCGTAGCATTTGGTTTAGTAGCCGAAATACCGTGCTCTAATAATCTTTTTAATCCCTTTGAATTAGTAGATACAATCACTAATTTATTATTGAAACGCAATGAATTCTCGATATCTAAACGAGATACATCGCCTTTTAATTTATTTGCATTAGGGTTTGCTTGTGTAGCTTCTAATAGTACATTGCTTCCAACAGAATTTACGAATCCAACTGCCGAACGAATACCACCACCATTTTTTATAGATACCGTAACTTGTGGATCAAATTTTCTAGCATACCATAAGTTAGCATCCGATGATAAGTTACCTAAGTTGGTTTCTTCTGTTCTTACTAAGTTTCTACGACCTTCTAAAAATACTTTAGATTTACCAACAATGGTTCCATCTTTTAATACAATTACTGCTCCAATGGCTGCACATATCGAACGCACGTTAGCTCCTTTAGTTCCTGCTGTAAATGCACTTGCATAAGTACCATATAACTTAGTAACCATAGCCGTATCACTTGCATACACGCCATTAACAGTAGAATCTAATCCTCTTGTTATTAATTGACCGATTGCATCAAAATCACAAACAAATCTTCCAACATATTTCCATTCACTGGTATTATTTAAAATGACCATTGGTTGGTTACTTAAACTTTTTGTAAGAATTGGGTATTTTTCTGTTGCTACATTTCCAGCAATTAATCGGTCGTCACCATCTGCAGTAAATGCATGGTTACCACCAGAAATAATAATGTCGACATCTCTTAATAAAGGTGCTAATGCTTTTTCGTTAGCAATTTGTTGTAAATGCGCTAATAAAATTATTTTATTGACATTTTTTCTAACCGTTAATGAATCAATATATGGTTGTAAAATTGCCGCTAAGGCTGGCATATTATCTACTTGTGTGCCTTTAACAGTAGTAGCACCTGGCGATGAAATTTTTGCAAGCACTTGAGTGGTTACTCCAATAACTCCAATTCTTTGGCCACTGCGATCAATAATGATCGATGTTGCAATACCTTTCTTTTGTGTGTTTGCAGTAATATTTACAGCTGTTTTAAATGCAGTATCTCTTAAAACTTCATTAGTAAATAAATAATTTAAATTTGCATCTTGACTAAAATCTAAGTTGGCACTTACATAAGGAAACTGTGCACCTAGCCATCGTTTGTCGGATCCACTGCTTCTAATATCTACGCCAATTTGACTGTTTAATTCCGAAGTACCTAAATCAAATTCGTGGTTACCAAATGTCGAAGCATTATAACCAATTATATTCATGATGGCAATATCTGCACGACCAATTGCTGGGCGCTGAGCTTGTGTACCTGCGTAATAACTTGAGGCAGTACTACGCAAAGCTGTTTGTACTGTTGGATCTTCTCCAGCCGATAAAAACGGACCAGGCAATGTATTATCTCCAGAAGCAAGTATTAAAGTATTCACGTGTTCGTCTTCTAATTTATCAACAATGGCTGCAAAATTAGGTGCATCAACAACTGCAGCTACACTGCTCTCCATATCTGAAGAATGTAATATTTGCATTTGAAATGCCGATCTACTATTTAATTGAATAAGCGCAACGGTACCACTAATTTCGTTAGATAATAATAACATATCTTTTCCATTAGGACTTTGTGCTGCAGGCACAAATACAATTCCTTCTGGACCTAAATCGCCAACTGTAGCAAGCGTTCCAGCTCCTGGCGTTACTGCAAAATCACGTGTATTAATGTAGTTTACAAAATAAGGACTTACAGGATTGGTAATGTTATAAATCATTACGCCACCAATTCTTTCTAGTGCAATAAAAGCATAAGTAGAATCTAAAATTTTACCAATGGTTATTCCTTCTGGTTCTGGACCTTTATCATCACTTCTAGAATCTTTAGTATTACTTGTATGACTTGCATTAAAATTACTAGGGAATAAAAGGGCAGTACGTTTTTCGATCTCATCTTTACTATCCCAAACTAATGAGCCGGTGTTTGCATTCCAAATAGAAAATGAACGAGCTCCATAACAAAACACCGAATCAAATTTTCCATCATTATTAAAATCACCATATTTACTGGTTACGTTTAAACGTCCCATTGCAGTAAGTGCTTTCATTGCAGTTACATTAGCCACGCCACCAAATTTTGCAGTATCTACTACATAAGTAGAAGCACCAAAACGAACTTCTTCGTTATTAGCTGTGCCCCAATCTGCACGAACATCTCCTTCGTTTGCAGAAATTAAATAATTTATTCCACCAGCTTTCATGTATGCAATTGCATCTGGCTGATACATTCCAAATACAGGGTAGTTTGCAATATTTATAATAGCTCCATTATCACTCGCATCAATTCCATTACCCGCTAAATTATGATTCTTATATCCTAATGGAATTAATCTAGTAACAGTTGCAGTAGCAATATTTATTTCTGCAATACAATTATTTTCTTGACAAGTTGCCCAAGCAGTTTGCGAATCATCAGATATTGCAATATATTCTGGTTCTAAATCTTCTGCTACTGTTGAGTTACGTAAAAATACACCCGCTTGCTGTATGCGACCTGTAATTTTAATTCTTTTATCTATTGTTTGAGTATTGAATTGTGTAAAACCAGCCGTTTGCACATTAGCTTGGGTAAGGCCAGTCACTCCGTTTGAAATGTTTATGATACTAATAGAA
>CAIMAP010000068.1 GCA_903838995.1 uncultured bacterium
GAAATATATTTTTTAACTAGCACCGGACTAAGTATCTTAAAAATTACAATGTGCCTAATTGCGGGCGAATAATAATTTCGTCCATACATGCGCCAGATGATAGCGAATAAGCATTGTAGATAGCCGATGCAACATCTTCGGGTTGTATAAAACGTTCGGCCGGTAATGTGGTGCCTTCCCATGATGCGGTAAGCGTTGAACCTGGAATAACCGCAGTAACCTTAATGCCTTTGGTCATGAGGTCTTCTCTAAGGCATTTGGTAAAACCATATAATGCATATTTACTTACGGTATAAGAAATAGCCGCTGGAATTGGTGTAATATTTGCCACCGAACACATATTAAAAATATGACCATGACGCTGTTCTAAAAATAAGGGCAATAAACCTTTGGTGATGTTTACAGCCGATATTAAATTGATCGCAAGCATTTGGCTCAAGGCGTTATCGGGCTCGGAATGTACATCTGCAGCTATATACGAACCGGCATTATTGATGAGCGCATCTATGGGTTTTTTTAAAGCCAATATGCTAGATATTAAAAACTGAATACTTGTTTCGTCTGCTAAATCGGCCGCAATGCAGTTAACCTGCACCCCATAAGCTTCGTATAATTGTTTTGATTGAAAATCTAAATCGGATTGACTTCTGGCAATCGTAATTAAATCATGCCCTTCGGCAGCAAATTGATGCGCCAATGCATTCCCTATACCTTTGGTAGAACCTGTAATAATGATACTCATATCTGCTTTTTACAAGTTTAATTATATTTCCTAAAAAACAAGAATTTCAATTGCTATTAGATGCATTAAAATCAATCAAATTCTTTACTTTTACAAATAAAAATAAGCATGTTTTTTTATCATTTCGGCAAATATCTGCTATTCTTAAAGAATGTATTTACCAAACCAGAAAACCTGAAAGTTTACTGGAAAGAAATTGTGCGCGAAATGAACCTCATTGGTGTTGGCTCATTTGGTATTATTGCGGTTATTTCGATTTTCTTAGGCGCCGTAACATGTATTCAAACCGCCTACCAATTAGTGAGTAATTTAATTCCTCGAGATATCATTGGCGTAATTACCAGAGATTCGGTCATTATCGAATTTAGTCCAACCATTTGTTTATTAGTCTTAGCCGGAAGAGTTGGTGGCAGTATCGCTTCAGAATTAGGCACGATGCGGGTAACCGAACAAATAGATGCCTTAGAAATAATGGGAGTCAATTCTACAGGTTATTTAGTGCTTCCAAAAATAATAGCATCGGTGATTACAATTCCAATGTTGGTGGTTATTTCTATGTTCTTAGGTATTTTTAGTGCCTATTTAATTGGGCCGCTTACCGGTGTTATTTCTGGTGCAGAATTTATTTCGGGTGTACTCAGAGATTGGAATCCTTATATTGTGTTTGTGGCCTTGATTAAAACTTATATTTTTTCTTTTTTATTATCAAGTGTTTCTGCATACCAAGGATTTTACACCAAAGGTGGTGCCTTAGATGTAGGCGTATCGAGCACCAAAGCGGTGGTCTATAGTTCCGTATTAATTTTATTTGCAGATTATTTAGTCGCTCAAGTTTTATTATAATGATTGAATTAAAAAACGTTTCTAAATCTTTTGATAGCAATCAGGTATTAAAAAATATCAGCGCTACATTTAAACCAGGCATTACCAATATGATTATTGGTGGTAGTGGTTCGGGTAAAACTACGCTGCTCAAATGCATGATTGGCTTACACGAAATAGATGCCGGAGAAATTAATTACGATGGCATAGACTTTAGCAAATTAGACTTCAAAGAAAAAATTCCTATCAGAAAAGAAATAGGTATGCTATTTCAAAGTGCGGCACTTTTTGATTCAATGAATGTAGAGGATAATATTTTATTCCCGCTGAATATGTTCAGTGATTTTACCAAAGAAGAAAAGTTAGACCGTATCAATTTTTGTTTAAAAAGAGTGAATCTCGAAAATGTGAATCAACTTAAAATTGCTGATTTATCGGGTGGAATGAAAAAAAGAGTGGGCATTGCAAGGGCTATTGCCATGCAACCCAAATACTTGTTTTGCGATGAGCCTAACTCTGGATTAGACCCTAAAACATCAATTATCATTGATAATTTAATCAGAGAAATTACTTTAGAATATCAAATTACAACGGTCATTAATTCGCACGATATGAATTCGGTGATGGAAATTGGCGACCATATTATTTTTTTACACCAAGGACAAAATTGGTGGGAAGGATCGAATACCGAATTAATTAAATCAGATAATCAAGAAGTCAACGAATTTGTTTTTGCAAGCAAATTAATGAAATCTAAATACCAATAAAATATTTGCGCATGATAACAATGTTAAGCCCTACTCAATGGGAAGACTACGAATTAATAGACTGTGGAAATTTCGAAAAGCTCGAAAGATTTGGCAAGTACATTACCATTAGGCCAGAGCCACAAGCAATTTGGGACCCTGCAATGTCTGCTAAAGAATGGGAAAAATTAGCGCATGTAAAGTTTAAATCTAAAAGCAGTTCTAGCGGCGAATGGATTAAATTAAAAAATCCGGTTGCCGATAGGTGGCATATTAAATACAAAACCAAAGACATCGACATTCAATTTAGATTGGCTTTTACTTCGTTTAAACATGTTGGCGTTTTTCCAGAACAAGCGGCCAATTGGGATTATGCTGCTAAGGCCATTAAGGCAATGAAAATTACGGCGCCTAAAGTGTTGAATTTATTTGCCTATACCGGCGGAGCTTCGCTGGCGGCAAGGTCTGCAGGAGCAGAAGTAACTCATGTAGATTCGATTAAACAAGTGGTTACTTGGGCAAACGAAAACCAAGAACTTTCTAATTTAAAAGATATTAAATGGGTGGTAGAAGATGCATTGAAATTTGTAAAACGTGAAGTAAAGCGTGGCAAAAAATACAATGGTATTATTTTAGATCCTCCTGCATTTGGTCATGGACCCAATGGCGAAAAATGGAAACTAGAAGACAGCATCAACGAAATTATGAAAGATGTTGCGCAACTAGCAGACCCCGATAATTTCTTTTTAATACTGAATACTTATTCATTAGGATTCTCTTCGCTCATTGTAGAAAACCTAATTAAATCCTCTTTTAAAAGAACCGATAATTTAACCATTGGCGAACTTTATTTGCAAGCCAGCAAAGGCGCTAAATTACCCTTGGGTGTTTTTGGAAAAATTCAGTACATCAAATAAGAATTTCTGCTAAAAATGTTTATTTGTTTTAAACAAAAATTCTATTCCCATTTTAAATCCTACAGCTAATCTGTCATCAGGAATATTTTTATAATCAGGCCTTAGTTCAAGACTGTTTAGTATTAATTTATAATTAATCATTGGACTGAAATTTATTTGAAACCTACTACTTATTGGCTTTGAAAAAGTAGTTCCAATCATCAAAACAGCTCCTAGTTTTCTGTTTTTTAGCAAGTTGGTTTCTATAGTTGAAGTACCATTAATATAATAAGATTTAATTTTGTAATCTATTATTTGATTAAACGCCAACCCCAAAAGTAAACTTGAAGCGAAATTTCTTTTAGAACTCAATTCAATATTAGCAATAATTGGAAAGTTTAAATACAAAGCGTCATATGCCCGTTTTTCAATGGAAAAAAATGGATCACCTTGTTCATTATAATGTTTTGCGCAGTAGTTTACCCCTGTACTTAACTTTAATTTTCGAATATAAGTGGAGCCAAGAAATGAAAACCCTTCATTTAATTGATTCGAGCGTGTGTCTCCTAAAAAGTAATAATTATAATTTATATCAAATTCTATAGAGAATTGCTTTTGGGCGTGGAAGTTAGTAAGACGTGTCTGACCAATTACATTTGAAAATGTAAAATATATTAAGCAAACAAATAGGCAGATATGTTTCATTTATTCCAATATAATTAATTTAAATTTAATTGGTTCTTTTCCTTTTCGAATTAAAAGATTCAAAAAACAGAAATCTTATAAAATTCTTTCCCAAATTCCCATTAATCTGCAATTTCTTAGCATCTTTGCGCCATGAGTAATTTTATATCGGCAGAACAATTAGGGCATTCATTTCAAGATAATTGGCTTTTTAAAGGTTTGAATTTAGGTTTGAATGCTGGCCAAAGAATGGCTTTAGTTGGTGTAAATGGCGCAGGTAAATCAACCCTGATGAAAATCTTATCGGGTAAAATACAACCACAAGAAGGAAAAGTAGTTGGTAATAAAGAATTAAGAGTTGGCTATTTAGACCAAGAACCCCTATTTGATGCAGCACAAAGTATCGCCGAATTTATCTTCTCAATGGATAATGTGCAACAGCAATTAATCAGAAGATACGAAGAACTCATCGAAGACCCTAACGCAGACGAAACCGAAATTGGTAAATTAACCGACGAATTATCGAACGCCAATGCATGGGAATACGAACACACCATTCGCCAAATTTTAGGCACCTTAGGCATTCATCATTACGAACAAAAAATAGGCACGCTATCGGGTGGTCAGAAAAAAAGATTGGCTTTGGCTAAATTATTAATTGATGATCCAGATGTTTATATTTTAGATGAGCCAACCAACCATTTAGATATTGATACCATTGAGTGGCTCGAAGAGTTTTTACGTATTGGTAATAAAACTATTTTATTGGTTACCCACGATCGTTATTTCTTAGACAATGTTTGCAACGAAGTAGCCGAACTTGAAAACGGAAAAGTATATACCTATAAAGGGAATTACAGCTATTACCTCGAGAAAAAAGCAGAGCGCGAAGCCATGGACGCTTCTAGCTTAGAGAAGAATTTAAATTTATTACGCAAAGAATTAGAATGGATGCGCAGACAACCCAAAGCGCGTACCACCAAATCTAAATCGAGGATAGATTCATTTTACGATTTATCGGAGAAAACCAAAAACGGACCAAGTAAAAACTCGGTAGAGTTGAACGTAAAAATTGCAACGCAAGGAAATAAAATTATTGAATTACATCATGTTGACAAAAGTTTTGACGACAAAAATATTCTTCATGATTTTTCTTATGTATTTAAAAAAGGAGATAGAATTGGGGTAGCAGGAAAAAACGGAATGGGAAAATCTACCTTTTTGAATTTAGTGACGCAACAAATTTTACCAGATAAAGGAAAAGTAATTGTTGGCGAAACCACTGTATTTGGCTATTACGAACAAAAGGGCTTGCAATTTGACGAGAGCGAACGCGTAATCGATATTGTAAAAAATATTGCCGAATACATTACCATGGCAGATGGTTCTACTATTTCTGCTTCGGCATTATTGACGAGATTTTTATTCCCGCCAGCTAAACAATATGGCATGGTGAGTAAATTAAGTGGTGGCGAAAGAAAGCGATTGCATTTAATGAGGGTATTGATCAAGAATCCAAATTTTTTAATCCTCGATGAGCCCACCAACGATTTAGATATTGACACCTTGAATGTACTCGAAGAGTTTTTGTTGAATTTTAAAGGCTGTATTTTATTGGTTTCTCACGATAGGTATTTAGTAGATAAATTAACCGATCAACTATTTATTTTTGAAGGCGAAGGCAATGTGCGTGTATACAATGGCAATTACACAGATTACCGTGTAGAAAGAGACGAAGCCGAAGATGCTAAAAAAGCAGCGCTAAAAGCAGAGAAAACAAAATCTATGGCTGCACCGGCGCCTGCGCCTGCAGCAAAAACTAAACTCAGTTATAAAGAACAAAAAGAAATTGAGACTTTAGAAAAAGAAATTGCCGAATTAGAAAATAAAAAAGCAATACTCAACGAAAAAATGCTGAGCGAAACCGGCGTCGATGAATTAATTCAATTAGCCAACGACTTAGCCATTTGCACAGCTTTGCTCGATGAAAAAGAAATGAGGTTGTTAACTTTAATATAAAAAAAAGCGCTGAAATACAGCGCTTTTTTTATTTAGAATAAGGTCGGTTGCGAATTGCCATCGACATCTAAATCGTCGGGGTTCGTAATTTCCATTTCAATTGATTTTGTAATATCCTTTACTGGAACTGGCGCTGGCTTAGGCTTTGCTAAGTTCTTCGCCTTAATATCGGCCAAGGTTTTTTGCAAATCTGCTAACTCCCCTTCTTCTACTTCGTCTACCGCAGCAGAATTAGAAATATCTTCTACTGCATTAATTCTAAATTTAGAAACTTTATTCCCAATGGCTTTCATTCCTTTTACATCTATAAAAGAAGCTACATTTAATTCCAAATCTTTAGGCGCTAATTTGCCTTCTTTGGCAAAAGAAACTTTAACGATCGGTTCTACTTTGGTACTTGCAAACCAACATTTAGAACCTGCGCTTTCCATGATAAAGGAGAATTTCTTATTGATGGTTGGACTTTCGATTTGAAAACGCTTTACATAAGAGGCTTTACTTTCGCCATCCATATGAATAGCTGAAATCACGCGATCGTCATCATATTTTTCTAATAAGAAATATTTATCATCGTAATGATTGCTGATATCGAAGTTGGTTAGTTCGTACGAACCATCTACATAAAGAACCAATATTTTATCGTCGCCTTGGAAAGTGCCTAAGAACCTGCCTCTGCCGTCTGTGTTGAGCCTGTGAATCGCATCATCAAACCAAACTTCTCGGCCGCCAAGGGTACTCACCCCTTTTGATTTTAAAATAACTTTCTTCACTGGAAATTTAGTGATGATATTTCCTTGCGAAGCCCTGCCTTTAATCGCAATTTCTGCAAAGTCTAAATCGAAAGCCAACTTTCTTAATTTAGACATAGGCTTAAGGTTAACGGTAACAATTTCTGATTCACCATTTGGATTAGCGGTGAAATAGAGCACCTCCGTGCCTTTAGAGCCTTGCGATAAATCGTATTCTTTATCTCTGGTAATACCCGTGATGGCAAATCTTTTCACAAATGATTTACCCGAGGCACCATCTCTATAGATTAAATGATAAACCGTACGATCATCATTCTTTTTAAATACCGCTGCATGAATAATATCTTTTCCAACAAAAGTTTTCTCTGCTACTTTAATAACTTTGAATTTTCCATTGGCGCAAAAAACAATGATGTCGTCAATATCAGAACAATCACAAACATACTCGTCTTTCTTTAAACCTAAACCAACGAAACCTTCGTTTCTATTGATGTACAGCTTTTGGTTAGCCAAAGCTACTTGTGTTGCGGTTACTTTATCAAATAATTTTATTTCTGTTTTACGTTCTTTCCCTTTGCCGTATTTATCAAGCAATCTTTCGAAATAGGCAATCGAATATTCTGTTAAATTTTTAAGATTCGCTTTAACTTCTTTGATTTCTTTTTCAATTCCTTTTAAAATATCATCTGCTTTAAAGGCATCAAATTTAGAAATACGCTTAATTTTAATTTCTGTTAAACTTAAAATATCATCTTTGGTTACTTCTCTTAGAAGCTTGCTTTTAAATGGAGTTAAGCCTTTATCGATGGTTTGCAATACCGACTCGAAGGTGGTACACTCTTCAATATCTCTGTATATTTTTTCTTCAATAAATATTTTTTCTAAAGAAGATGCATGCCATTTCTCATTTAATTCTGCTAAACGAATGCTGAGTTCTTGTTTTAATAAAGCCTTGGTATGATTGGTGCTTTCGACTAAAATATCGTTCACGCTCATAAAATATGGCTTGTCATTTTTAATGACACAGGTATTTGGAGAAACAGAAACTTCGCAATCGGTAAAAGCATATAAGGCATCGATGGTTACATCTGGTGAAATTCCAGGCGCTAAATGCACCATAATTTCTACGTTTTTAGCCGTATTATCTTCAATTTTTTTAATCTTGATTTTACCTTTATCGTTGGCAGAAATAATACTATCAATTAAACTACCAGTGGTAGTAGAAAAAGGAACTTCGGTAATGGCTAAGGTCTTTTTGTCTTTCTCGATAATTCTGGCACGCACACGCACCCTGCCGCCACGCTGACCTTCGTTGTAATTCGTGAAATCTGCTAAGCCACCAGTTAAAAAATCGGGTAATAAATTAGGGCGATTACCTTTTAATATTTCAATGGATGCTAAAATTAATTCGATGAAATTATGCGGCAATACTTTGGTGGCTAATCCTACTGCAATACCTTCTGCTCCATGCGCCAATAATAAAGGAAACTTAACAGGCAAAGTAATGGGTTCGCGATTTCTACCGTCGTAAGATAATTGCCAGTTGGTCGTTTGCGGATTAAACACCACATCTAGCGCAAACTTAGAAAGCCTAGCCTCTATATATCTTGGAGCAGCTGCACTATCTCCAGTAACGGGATCTCCCCAGTTACCTTGACAATCAATTAATAAATTTTTCTGACCAATTTGTACCATGGCATCTCCGATAGAGGCATCTCCGTGCGGATGGTATTTCATGGTATTTCCAATTACATTGGCCGCTTTATTATATCGACCATCGTCCATTTCTTTGAGCGAATGTAAAATTCTTCTTTGAACTGGCTTTAAACCATCGTACATATTTGGCACGGCTCTGTCTAAGATTACATAAGATGCGTAATCTAAAAACCAGTTTTCGTACAAACCAGTAATGGGTATAATATTATGATTTAATTTTTCTTCTTTTGGTGTTTCCATAATTTGGTTTTCAATAATCCTTCACACAATTAATCGGCTAATTCGCCAGCAATTTCGGGCAATTCAGCGACGATTTCTTCTTTTTCAAATCGTAAATTTTTGACAATAAACTCTTGTCTTGCGGGTGTGTTTTTACCCATGTAGTATTCTAATAATTGTTGCATTTTCTGATCTTTCGGAATAATTACCGGATCGATGCGAATGTCTTTGCCAATAAATAATTCAAATTCTTCTGGCGAAATTTCTCCTAAACCTTTGAATCGCGTAATTTCAGATTTTTGTCCTAATTTATCGAGTGCGTTTTTTCTTTCTTGTTCCGAATAACAATAAATCGTTTCTTTTTTATTTCTTACCCTGAATAATGGCGTTTGTAAAATATACACATGACCCGCTTTTACTATGTCTGGAAAAAACTGCAAAAAGAAAGTCATCATCAATAAACGAATATGCATTCCATCCACATCGGCATCGGTTGCAATCACAATATTATTATAGCGTAAGTTTTCGATACCGTCTTCAATATTTAAGGCATGTTGCAATAAATTGAATTCTTCGTTTTCGTAAACTATTTTTTTAGTAAGGCTGAAACAGTTGAGTGGCTTGCCTTTCAAGCTAAATACCGCTTGCGTTTCTACATCTCTAGATTTAGTAATAGATCCACTTGCAGAATCTCCCTCGGTAATAAATAAAGTGGTATCAAATCTTCTGACATGTTTTTCGTCGTCTAAATGCACTTTACAATCTCTGAGTTTTTTATTATGTAAAGCTGCTTTTTTGGCACGCTCGTTAGCCAATTTTTTAATGCCCGCAATTTCTTTTCGTTCTCTTTCCGATTGCAAAATTCTTTTGAGCAAAGCATCGGCGGCATCGGCGTGTTTATGCAAATAATTATCTAACTCTTTTTTCAAAAAGTCGTTGATCCAATTTCGAATACTTGGACCCTCTGGTGCCGCATTAATAGAACCTAATTTTGTTTTGGTTTGCGATTCAAATACGGGTTCTTGAATTCGAATACTAATTGCGGCAACAATAGAGGCCCTGATATCCGAAGCATCAAAATCTTTTTTATAATACTCTCTGATTGTTTTAACCACTGCTTCTCTGAAAGCCGCTTGGTGCGTACCTCCTTGCGTAGTATGCTGTCCATTCACAAAAGAATAATATTCTTCGCCATATTGACTATTGTGAGTCATCGCAATTTCAATATCGTCTCCTTTTAAATGAATAATTGGATAACGAATGGTTTCGTCTGTTTTCCTATCTAATAAATCGTATAGCCCTCTTTGCGATGCAAATTTTTCGCCATTTAATTGAATGGTTAAACCTGCATTCAAAAAAGCATAATTCCAAAGCATGTTTTCCATGAACTCATGGATATACCTAAAATTCCTAAAAATTTGATCGTCTGGAACAAAGGTAATACAGGTTCCGTTTTTTTGCGTGGTCGCTTCTTCTTTAAATTCTTGCGTTAATTCGCCGCGAGAAAATTCTGCCACTTTGGTTCTTCCATCTCTAAATGATTGCACCTTAAAACTAGCAGATAAAGCATTTACAGCCTTTGTACCCACTCCGTTTAATCCTACCGATTTTTGAAATGCTTTAGAATCGTACTTGCCTCCAGTATTTATTTTAGAAACACAATCAATTACTTTTCCTAATGGAATTCCACGGCCATAATCTCTAACAATTACTTTATGATCGGTAATTGTTAAATCAATTTGCTTACCCACACCCATCACAAATTCATCGATAGAATTATCAATGATTTCTTTCAAGAGAATATAAATACCATCGTCTAAACTAGAACCATCTCCTAGTTTACCAATGTACATGCCGGGTCTTAGTCTAATATGTTCTTTCCAATCGAGTGATCGGATATCGTCTTCACTATAATTACTATTTGCCATTTTTGATATTTAAAATTAATGCTGAAACCGATTCAATAAAAGGTTCCAAAACCCAATTCAAAGGAGTCAGGTTTGCACAAATCTAAAATTTTAGGGAATTAAGCGAGGGAAAAGATTTCCACAACAAGTCTGAAAGGCATTAAAAACAAGCCTTTGCTACAAAATCAAATTAAATATTGCCTGATTTTCAGTGATTTAAATAATTAAGCTTCCATCAAATCCCTAATCACTACAGAGGCCATGGTACAACCAAACATGGCTGGCATATAAGAAACCGTACCGATAATTGATTTTTTTGGGAAAGCATTAGGGGTTTCAATGATTTTAGTTTTGTCGGCTGCTTCGGGCGAAAAAACCACCTTAACTCCTTTTCGAGTACCTAAATGATATAATCTTTTGCGCACATATTTTGCCAAATTACATTGGTATGTTTTAGAAATATCAACTACTTTGATTTGAGATGGATCCACTTTCCCTCCTGCTCCCATTGAACTTACAATCGGAATTTTCTTATCTAAACAGGCTTTGATAAAAAAAACTTTGGGCGATAAAGTGTCGATACAATCAACTGCATAATCGAATTGTTCTTCTGCTAAAATTTCGTCGGTGCGATCATCTTTCACAAACTCGTTTAATACGCGCAATTGAATTGCTGGATTAATATCACGGATGCGAGCGGCCATTACTTCAACTTTATTTAAGCCCTCGGTCGAAGTCAATGCAGGAATTTGTCTGTTTTTATTACTGGCATCAACCGTATCAGCATCTACAATCGTCATCTTACCAACGCCTGCTCTGGCTATCATTTCGGCGCAGATACCGCCTACACCACCTAAACCCACCACCAATACATTCGCATTCATTAATTTTTCTATTTGCTCTTCGGGGAGCATCAAAGACATTCGAGATAACCAGTAAGGAACTGTCATAATTATTTAATTTGACATCAAATAAAAGCTAAATAAATGGAAATTAAAAATGAATTTACTCGGCCGTAAATTGAAAGGGAAACAAATGGATATTGGTATAATAAAATTTTATTATTTCATCATATTTATAGCCTTTATTGGCCATATTGATGGCGCCTTCTTGACACATGCCAACGCCATGACCAAAACCTCGTCCATTTAAAATTACTTGATCTCCTTTTTCGGTAATGGTAAAATAAGTGGATCTTAATTTCCAATCTGTGCGAATTTCTTTGAGCGAAATAGGAAAACAAGGAAGCTGAGTGCGGCGCATGAGATCTGCATACACGCAAGGTTCTGGTATTTTTAACCCCGCTTTTTTAGATAAGTATTGAAGCCATTCGGAACGATCAATTTCTTTTACCCAAACTGCTTGCTTACCAGCAGTACAAAAAGTATCGTTCACTGCTCTCAAATAACTTTTACTTTTAGCCCATAAATCTTCGGAATTAATGGTTTGCCCGCCACAATTAGCATGAAAAACAGCATCAATTATTTCATTTTGATCGTCAAAAATTACAATATAACCGGTACTATCCACCGCCTCATTAATCAATAAATTGAAACGACATTTGCCATGGTAAACCTGGCAATGCACCTTGTCGCATATTTGAAAATCTTCTGCTTTATGCTTATCTATATTCTTCAATACATAGGTTCTGGAAATAACCGCTTGCACTTTTAATAATTCTAAATTTTTAACATTGCCAATTTCCGATTCGATTACACCGGCAACATATTGATTGATTCCAACAGCATTGATTAATTTTAAGGTGCCGCCTTTGCTATTTACTATTAAGTTATTCGGGTAAATACTTGTTTTGGCATTTGGTCTCAAGAGTGCTATTTTAAAGCTTGACAGCGAATCGGAACTAATGAGTTGAACCATTTCGGCGAGTGCTATAAACTGTCCATTTTTTTCGACCGAAACTTTTGAACCAAGCGCACTTAATTCGATTTTATCATTAAAATCAATTTTTATAATTTTCTCGTCGTCGAGTGAAATATAATAGTCGCCACTTAAAACAGATAAATTTAATTGTACTGGATTTAATTCGGCTAAAATAGAGACCTGAATATTTTTTGCATACAAAAATTGAATACAAAAGATAAACAGCAAGGATAAAATATACTTTTTAAACATTTATTTAGAATTAACAAATTGGTAAATTGCTGAAGCTGCTCGCAAAGACGCTCCTTCGGGGCCGACCATTTGTTGCAATGCTTCATATTTTGCTAATTGTTCGGAACGCCCTAATTCATTCACCGCAATAACTTTTAAAGCTTGTGCGATATTGACAACCGTACAATCTTGCTGAATTAATTCGGTCACAATTTGTTGATCTGCAATGAGGTTTACTAAAGAAATATATTTTATTTTAACTAATAAACGTGCAATAAATACCGACAAAGCATTGGCTTTATAACATACCACTTGCGGTACATTTAGTAAAGCGGTTTCTAAAGTTGCGGTTCCAGAGGTAACCATGGCCAATTCGGCATTGGCTAAAATATCGTAGGTACAATTAAATAATAATTTTGCACCGGCTAAATTAAATTGCTCGTAAAAACTTGCTGGCAAACCAGGTGCAGCAGCCACAATAAACTGATGATTTGGAAAGTGATTTTGTACCGCTAACATAGTTGGCAAAATATTCAGCAATTCCATTTTACGGCTGCCCGGAAGTATGGCTATGATTGGCTTTTGCGGTAAATTATTGGCAGCAAAAAAATCTTTTTGAAATGTGTAATTGGCTATGGCATCTTTTAAAGGATTGCCTACATATTGCACCTCCATTCCAAATTTTTTATAAAAATCAACTTCGAAAGGAAGTATACATAACATCTGATCTACTACTTTTTTGATTTTATGCACTCGCCCTTGATTCCAAGCCCAAATTTTTGGGGATATAAAATAAGAAACTTTAATGCCTATACTTTTGGCATAAGCTGCAATTCTTAAATTAAAACCAGGATAATCAATTAAGACCAATACATCTGGTTGTGCTTTTAAAATAGCGGCTTTACAGGCTGTTAAATTTTGATTGATGGTTTGCAAATTTGCTAACACTTCGACAAAACCCATAAAAGCCATTTCGGAATAGTGTTTGAGCAATGTTCCTCCTTGCGCCTGCATCAGGTCACCGCCATAAAAATGAAATTCCGCATGCGCATCAAGTGTTTTAATACTATGCATTAAATTTGCACCATGTAAATCGCCCGATGCTTCGCCTGCTATTAAAAAATATTTCATGATTTATCTCAAAAAGAAATAAGCAAAAACAATGGCATAGAAAAAAGTACTGAATAAAACACCTTTTGCCAATGCATCAAATTGTTTTTTAATAGCAATTTGAAAAATAAGCATATTGACACCCACGCATAAAATTTGAAAGAAATTTGGTCTCAAATGATAAGCAATTTTGGATTGCAAAAAGTCGCCAAAAATATAAGCGAGCAATGGCAATGCAATGCCATATAAAACGCCGAGGTAAAATTTATCTTTCATGTTTAAACGCTAAATTTCCAATTTGCTAATTCTTTGATTGCATCGTATGCCGTAAGATCGAATTGCACAGGCACTACCGATACATAATTATTTTTTAAAGCCCATTCGTCGGTATCTTGTCCTTCATCATTCAATTCAAAAACGCCCGTTAACCAATAATATTTTCTTTTATGTGGATCTAATCTTTCGTCAAATTCTTCTTGCCATTTGGCTACCGCTTGTCTACAAATTTTAACTCCTTTTAATTCATTAAAATTTTGCACCAATGGAAAATTTACATTCAATAAAGTGGATTTAGGCAAACCATTTTCCAATACATTTTTTGCAATCGATAAAATATATTTATGTGTCGGTTGAAAGTTAGCATTAGCCGAAAAATCGGATAAGGAAAATCCAATAGAAGGAATCCCTTCGATGGCGCCTTCCATCGCTGCCGACATAGTACCAGAATATAAAATATTAATGGAGGAATTAGACCCGTGGTTGATACCCGAAACTAATAAATCTGGTTTGCGATGTAAAATTTTATTCACCGCTAATTTGACACAGTCTACCGGAGTACCACTACACTGATAACTTTGGATGCCTTCGTACAAATCTACTTTTTCTAAACGCAAAGGTTTAGCTATGGTAATAGCATGGCCCATGGCAGATTGCGGGCTGTCTGGTGCAACTATAATCACATCGCCCAGCTCTTTCATTAAATAAGCTAAATTTTGTATGCCTGCAGCAGTGATACCATCGTCGTTGGTCACTAAAATAATGGGTCTGTTACTATTCATAATTACAAAAATACATATCTTAATTTAATTAATTCTTGTGATCGCAATTCTTTCTACTACTTCGGGATCCAGCAAAGTACTGGTGTCGCCCAAATTACTTAATTCGCCTTCTGCAATTTTTCTTAAAATTCTTCGCATTATTTTACCCGATCGGGTTTTTGGCAATCCTTTTACAAATTGAATTTTATCGGGCTTTGCAATGGCGCCGATAATTCTAGCCACTGTTTGTGCAATATCTTTTCGCATCAGTTCGTCGTCGATGAAATCGTGTTCGCAAATAACATAAGCATAAATACCTTGACCTTTGATGTCGTGCGAATAACCTACCACTGCCGATTCGATTACACCCGTATGCGCATTGATTGCGTTTTCTACTTCTGCCGTACCAATGCGATGACCAGAAACATTGATCACATCGTCTACACGCCCCGTGATACGATAGTTTCCAGCTTCGTCTCGCAAACAACCATCGCCTGTAAAATATAAATTTGGATAAGTTGCAAAATAATTTTGTTTACAACGTTCGTGGTCTCCATAAGTTGTTCGCAACATACCAGGCCATGGAAATTTGATACATAAATTTCCACTGACATTATTTCCAATCAATTCTTTTCCATTTTCATCTACAATAATTGGCTGCACACCAGGCAATGGAAAGGTTGCATGTGCAGGCTTTAAAGGTGTTACGCCTGCAATTGGAGAAATTAAAATACCGCCCGTTTCTGTTTGCCACCAAGTATCTACAATGGGACAATTTCCTTTGCCAATTTGCTGATCGTACCAATGCCAAGCTTCTTCGTTGATCGGTTCGCCAACAGAGCCTAAAACTCTTAAAGATGTTAAATTTTTTCCTTCGGTAAATTCAGGACCAAATTGCATTAAAGAACGAATGGCCGTTGGTGCAGTATATAAAATATTGACCTGATGTTTTGCAACAATATCCCAAAAGCGTCCGGCATCTGGATAAGTAGGAATACCTTCGAATAATAAAGTTGTGGCTCCTTGAGAAAGCGGACCGTAAACAATATAAGAATGCCCTGTAATCCAACCTATATCGGCCGTACAAAAGAATACTTCTTTTGGTTGATATTGAAAAACGCTGGCAAAAGTATAACCGGCATACACCATATAACCGGCACAAGTATGCACCACGCCTTTGGGTTTTCCGGTAGAGCCAGAAGTATATAAAATAAATAATTCGTCTTCGGCCTCCATGCTTTGCGCAGGAAAATCTTTTAACTGCAAATCATTCACCAATTTCATTTCTTCTTCCCACCACACGTCTCGACCTTTGATCATCGATACCGGTGTATGCGTACGATTTAAAACAATTACTTTTTGCACAGTATCGCATTGCGTTAATGCATCATCGATTACGGCTTTCAATGGAATTTCTTTATTTCCTCTATAACCACCATCGGCAGTTATCACAAATGCACATTGTGCATCGATGATTCGATCGGCAATAGACTGCGCCGAAAAACCACCGAAAACAACCGAATGAATGGCGCCAATTCTAGCACAAGCTAAAACCGCAATGGCTAATTCGGGCACCATGGGCATATAAATACAAATCCGATCGCCTTTTTTTACCCCATTCCTTTGTAAAACATGCGCAAAAGCACACACCTGCTCGTATAATTCTTGATAAGTTATCACTCGGTGCGCTTCCTTTGGATTATTGGGCTCCCAAATAATTGCAGGCTGATTGGCCTTTGCTGGCAAATGCCTATCGAGGCAATTTTCGGTTATGTTAAGTTGTGCGCCTTCAAACCATTTTATTTGCGGTTCATGAAAGTTCCAATCGAGCACTTTATCCCATTTTCTCTTCCAAAGAAAATTTTCGGCTACTGATGCCCAAAAAGCCTCGGGCTCCGCAATTGAATGCGCATAGATGGACTGGTATTGTTCGAAAGTGTCTATTTTAAATTCCATAGGAGCAAATTACCAAAAGATTGCTTTAAAATCGATTAATCGCACATTTACTCTGTATTTATCTGCAAATAGTTGAATTTATGCTAAAAAATAAAAAGTGCTATATAGGCTATTTAAGGGCCATTTCTTATAAATTAGGGCTTCGAAAGCCATTTTTTGGAATTTATTATTGAAAAACTATTTGCGGTTAACAGATTTTTTAAGATATTTGCAAACTCTTTAAGAACGAATACAATAAAAATATATAGTCATGTCAAAAGTTTGTGATTTAACAGGAAAAAGTGCGATAAAAGGATATAACGTATCTAATTCAAATCGTAAGACCAAAAGAAAGTTCTTACCAAATTTGTTTTTGAAAAAGTTTTATATTCCTGAAGAAGACCAATGGATTACTTTAAAAGTATCTACTTCTGCATTAAAAACAATCGATAAAAAAGGGATTGCAGCTTGTATCAATCAATTTGTAAAAACAGGTAAGATCTAATTAAAAATATTTAGCAATAGAAGGCAATGGCAAAGAAAGGCAACAGAGTACAGGTAATATTAGAATGCACAGAGCACAAAGAAAGTGGTTTACCTGGTATGTCGAGATACATCACGACTAAAAACAAAAAAAATACAACAGAGCGTTTAGAATTGAAAAAATTCAATCCTGTATTGAAACGCAAAACAAGTCACAAAGAAATTAAGTAATTAATATAAAATATTAAGTCATGGCTAAGAAGGTAGTTGCAACATTAAAAACTGGAAACGGTAAAGAATATTCAAAAGTAATCGTAACTGTAAAGTCTCCTAAAACTGGTGCTTACAGCTTTAGAGAGCAAGTGGTTCATAACGACCACGTGAAGGATATTATTAACGCATCTAAATAAGTTATTTAACCGCATTAACAGAAGCTTCTTTCTTTTGAAAGGAGCTTTTTTTATATCATATCATGGGAATATTTGATTTTTTTTCATCAAAAAAACAAGAGACGCTTAATGAAAGTCTAGCCAAAACCAAAGAATCAATTTTTGGCAAAATTACCCGTGCCGTTATTGGCAAAACAACTGTTGATGCAGAAGTCCTAGATAATTTAGAAGAAATTCTCATAAGCGCAGATGTAGGGGTTGAAACAACACTCAAAATTATTGCGCGCGTCGAAAAAAGAGTTGCAGCAGAAAAATACATTAACACCAGCGAACTCAATAAAGTATTACACGAAGAAATTGCAGCATTGCTTGCAGAAAATAATAGCGGCGACTTTAATTATTTCGAAATTAAAGAGGATGTAAAACCCTATGTGATTATGGTTGTTGGCGTAAATGGTGTTGGTAAAACAACCACCATTGGTAAACTAGCCAATCAATTTAATTTAGCAGGTAAAAAAGTAGTGCTTGGCGCGGCAGACACTTTTAGAGCTGCAGCTGTGGAGCAATTACATATTTGGGGAGAACGCGTAAATGTGCGTGTGGTTTCGCAAAAAATGGGCGCAGATCCTGCGGCAGTTGCTTTTGATACTTTAAAATCTGCAGTAGCCAATGGCGAAGATGTAGTAATTATAGATACAGCGGGCCGATTGCACAATAAAATAAATTTAATGAATGAGTTGAGTAAAATTAAAAATGTGATGCAGAAGGTTGTCCCAAATGCACCACACGAAATTTTATTAGTACTCGATGCTTCGACTGGACAAAATGCAATAGAACAATGCAAACAGTTTACGGCAGCCACAGAAGTAAATGCGCTTGCACTCACTAAATTAGACGGCACCGCAAAAGGTGGCGTTGTGATTGGCATCAGCGATCAATTTAAAATTCCTGTAAAATATATTGGTGTTGGCGAAGGCATCAACGACATTCAATTATTTAACAAAAGCACATTTGTAGCATCGTTTTTCAAATAGACCAACACCCATGAAAACTAAAGGCAATAAAGATAAAATCAACATCATTACATTGGGCTGTTCTAAAAACATGGTCGATTCGGAAGTGTTGATGGGCCAGCTGATGGGCAATAATATTGCGGTAAGCCACGAATCGGAAGTGCTAGATTTTAATACGGTAATTATTAATACATGCGGATTTATAGATAACGCTAAAGAAGAATCTATTGATACGATTTTAAAATATACCGAACTGAAAGAGCAAGGTAAAATTGATAAAGTATATGTTACCGGTTGTCTTTCGCAACGCTATAAACCAGAATTAGAAAAAGAAATTCCAAATGTGGATGCCTATTTTGGCACCAATGATTTGGTGAGATTACTGAAAACAGTTGGTGCAGATTATAAGCACGAATTAATTGGCGAAAGATTACTAACCACGCCTGCACATTTTGCATATTTTAAAATTGCAGAAGGATGCAACCGCCCTTGTTCTTTTTGCGCTATTCCATTGATGCGTGGCGTACATGTTTCTAGACCAATAGAAGAATTAGTAAAAGAAGCTAAAAACCTCGTAAACAAAGGCACTAAAGAACTTATTTTAATTGCGCAAGATTTAACTTATTACGGATTGGATATTTACAACGACCGTAAATTAGCAGATTTATTAAAACATTGATCTGACGTAGAAGGCTTAGAATGGATTCGTTTACAATACGCCTACCCTTCTCAATTCCCAATGGATGTGTTAGATGTGATGAAC
>CAIMAP010000069.1 GCA_903838995.1 uncultured bacterium
ACTTGGTTCGATAATGACACTTTAATTGTTAATTTATGTGTGGGACTAAATGGAAGATATACTATTGGTGGGCCAGTAGGTTTGAAAAACTATCCAACGTTTGCTTCTGCATTAGCTGCATTTGAATGTGGAGTAGGCGGGCCAACTGTTTTTGATATTTATCCAGGAACTTATCCAACGCCATTTTCTATACCAGCAATCAAAGGGGCTTCTGCTACTAAGTCGGTAACTTTCCGTTCTTTTTCAGGAAATGCCGCAGATGTTATTATTCAAAACACGAATTTAAATCAAGGTCAAACTAATCACCATGTCATTCAGTTAGACGGTGCAGATTATGTTAGTTTCAAAAACCTTACCCTTACCAATTTGTCAACTTCGAGTTATGCTTCTGGTTTTCACATTGCTACCGGAAGTAATAATATAACCATCGATAGTTGTGTTATTAATATTCCAAGTTCAACTAATTTAAATGACTATAAATATGGCGTAATTGCTGCGTTTAAAACTAAAATAGACAGTGCAGTAAAAGCAGATTTTTTAACTGTTAAAAACTCTACTATTAAAAATGGGGTTGTTGGGATTCAATTTGTTGGACAATCTGGTGCATTTAAATCAATTGGAACTGTTATTTATAATAACAAAATTGACTCATCATATGGATTTGGTATTAACACTTTAAATACAAGTGTAAATTCTGTTAGTTGGAATACCATTAATATGAAATCTACTTCTTCGGTGAGCTCAGAGGGTATTAAAATTGCTTCTTCTAAATCTGATGGTGTAATTAACGGAAATAAAATTTCTAATGCTGGTTTTAGAGGCATCAATTTAACTACTGTAGAAGGAATAATGGCTTTAACTGTTTCGAATAATATGCTAGCAGGTGGCTATAAAACAACTGCAAGTGGTGCAGGTATTTATTTAAATGAAGTAAATAAAATAAACCTATATCATAATTCTGTTTATTACGATAAAGCGCCCGTTACTTTGCCTAACAATTCGTCTGCATTTTTCTTAGCAGCCGGTGTGAATGTGAGTTTAATGAATAATATTTTTTACAACCCAGCGGGTGGTTATGCTTTTTATGTTACCAATCAAACTTCTATTAGGGCTTCTGATAATAATATTTATTATACAGATGCCAATACTTTGACTGGAAATTATGCGTATTATGGTTCTTCAGGTGGAGATAGATTAAATTTGACTTCTTTAAAACAAGCCATGATTGGTTTTGAAACGAAATCTTTAGAGGTTAATCCTCAATTTACTTCGGTTTATAATTTACATACAAGCAATCCATTAATTGATAATAAAGGCGTGTTCATTCCTGCAATTGCGGTCGATATTGATAAACAAAGTAGGAATCCACTAAACACAGATATAGGTGCCGATGAGTTTATTATCAATGCGAAAGATATGGCTTTGGTTGATATCCAACCATTGGTTTTCAGTACAGATCCAAACACTATCAAAGTTAAAATAATGAATTTAGGTAGTACCAGTTTAAATGGCAATACTGTTAAATTGCAATATTCAACAAGTCCAGGTGTATGGGTGCCAACTGTTGGAGAATCATTTACACCAACGGTAAATACGGCTACCTCTTTAGATACAGCTTATTCAAGTACAATTTTTAGTTTCAATACACTATTCACTGCAACTTCAAATTCTACTTATCAAGTTGTCGTAAGAATTGATCCAGCTAATAGAATAACAGGAGATCCTGTAACTAAAAATGACTCTATTCAAAATATTGTATGCACAGGCTTGAAAACTGGTGTGTATACCGTTGGTGGCACAAACCCATCGTTTGCAACATTTACAGATGCAGCGGCCTCATTAGCTTGTGGTATAACAGGACCTGTTACATTTAATGTTAGACCAGGTACTTACAACGAAAGATTTACCATTAACAATCCTAAAAATACTTCTGCTACTAATTTAATTGTATTTAAATCGGAGACTGGTAATGCGGCAGATGTAATCATAAATAGTAATGGTGTGAGTGGTTCAACTACCCGTAATATTATTCGTTTGAATAGATCAAGTTATGTGCAAATCAAAAACATGACGCTGAAAAATGCGAGTACTTCTATTGCAGGTTCGGCTGCGATTCAAATAACAGCCGACGCGCGTAATATTTTAGTGAAAGGATGTATCATTAAAATGGATACAGGATCTACCTCTCCAAATATTTATGGTATAACTACTTCCGACTCTGCTAGTATTACAAATTCAGGAAAAGGAGGCTCAAATATTAACATCATAAAAAATACGATTTACGGTGGTGCAATTGGCATTGGTGTAAGAGGAACGAGTCAATATGTGAGAGATTTTGGCGTAAGCATTGATAGTAATATAATTAACGGTGCGGCTAACTACGGAATTTTTAGTAGCAACGTTGATTTAACATCTGTGAACCAAAATGATGTTATCATGCGAAAAAACCAATTGAATTCAACGGGTATTAACATCATTATTGATAGAGTAGATTCAAGAATCACTAACAACAAAATCACCTATGCATCTTCTGTAGGTATGGCTTTGAATGACATTATTGGTGTAAATGGCTTATTGGTTGCTAATAATATGATAGGTGGTGGATTTAGATTAGGCTTAGACGGTTACGGATTAAGTTTAGATAAAGTGTATCCATTAAATTTATATAACAATTCTATTAACTATGATGGTAATTCAGTAAATAGTGCAGCACTAAAAATGGATATCAATACAAAGGGAATCCGTATGTTAAACAATTCTATTTACAATTCAACTAATGGATTTGCATTATTAATAGACGATCCGAATTCGATAGACACTTCTGACAATAACAATATGGCTACTAAAACTGGCTTATTTGCAAGGGTGGGTGCATTTGATTATTTAACATTTGACGAGTATAAAGATGTTTATTTAAAAGATGATAATGGCATTTCGGTAGATCCGGATTATTTTACAACAACTAATTTAAAAGTAACCAATACTTTCTTAGATGCTGCAGGTGTTGTCATTCCAGAAATTACAAAAGATATTGAAGGTCAACCAAGGGATCCAAAATTCCCTGATATTGGAGCAGATGAATTTGTGGTATTAGGTGATGTGAAAATCGAAAGCATCGATAATCCATTACCTCCGCCAGAAGTTTATCCAACCAAAATTCCGGTCGTAATTTCAGTTAAAAACATAGGCTTAAGTAAAGTTTCCGGTTTAAATGTGAAATATTTTGTGGACAATGTGGAAATGGCAAACGAAGTAATTCCTGTGGAAGAACCTTACCGTCCATTATTACCTGCCGATTTATTAACCTATACTTTTGAAACAGAAATTACGCCATCATTAACAGGTAATTATACTTTAAGAGTAGAAGCTTATTTATTAAATGACACTACGCCTTTAAATAATGTGATGACAAGCACTTTCTTCTCTTCTATCTCAAGTATTACAGATGGTAAGATGGATGCTTATGTGTCGCCTGTAAATAGCACGGTTGATCAATTTACACCTGTGGTAGTATTAATTAAAAACTCAGGAACTGATACTATTTCGAACTTCAATGTGAATTACAGAATTCAAGGTGGTAAAAATGGTATTGTTACTAAAACTGAATTAATAACAGCATCAATTGCACCTCAAGAAGTTGTTTCTCATACATTCGACGATGTGTTGGATTGTGATCCTTCGGCTGTAAGGGTGTTGAGTACTTATTTAAGTGATGTACAAGACGATTTAAATCAAACAAATGATACATTAACCATGTATGTGTTTCCGTTTTCGCCTTGTGGACAAGGTATCAATGACCCTAAAGCAGTAGGTTTTATTGCCGCAGGACCATTCCCAAATCCTACTACTAATGCAATCAATTATATGTTATCGTTGCCTTCTCAAGGTGATGTCGAAATACAAATAGTAGATGTGCTTGGGCAGGTAATGCAATCAATTAAATATGAGGGAATGCAAACAGGGGTAAATAATATTCAAATTCCGGTTTCAACAAGTATAGCACCAGGAATATATTTCTCCCATGTGAAATACAACGATCTAGTTATTACACAACGAGTAGTTATCAATAAGTAATTTTAAAGCAATTCAACAAAAAGGCCGCTAAATTTAGCGGCCTTTTTTAATTGGATAAAATTTTGCTCAAAGCCAATTGATGTTGCGTTTAAGCCCTTCAAATTTGGTTCGTTTTACTGCCGAATTTTTAAATAAAACTTGAAAAGTTTCTGCTGTAATTTCTTCCCATTCTTTTTTGTTCATCGATAATAAAGCAGTTGAAGGTTCAAATAATTTTTCTTGATGCGGTTTTGCAAATTTATTCCAAGGGCAAACATCTTGGCATATATCACAACCAAACATCCAGTTATCAAACTTTCCTTTTACTTCTTTTGGAAATTCATTTTTTAATTCAATTGTGAAATAGGAAATACATTTACTGCCATCAACCACATAGGGAGCAACAATGGCTTCTGTAGGGCATGCATCTATGCATTTAGTGCAAGTGCCGCAATGGTCTGTTAATGGTGCATCGTAGCTTAAGTCAATGTCAATAATAATTTCTGCTAGAAAAAAGAAAGAGCCGTTTTGTTGATTGATTAGATTCGCATTTTTTCCAATCCAACCTAAACCAGCTTGTTGTGCCCAAGCTTTTTCCATGATAGGAGCAGAGTCTACAAAAACCCTTGCGTTCACATTTCCAATTTCTTTTTGGATAATCGCTAGTAAAGATTTTAATTTATTTTTTACGACAAAATGATAATCCTCTCCATAAGCATATTTAGAAATTTTAGGTGCATTTGGGTCGCTTTGTATTGCGCTTGTGAAATAATTATAGCTAAGTGATATGACAGATTTTGCACCCTCCACTAATTTTCGAGGATCTAATCGCATATCGAAATGATTTTCCATATAGGCCATTTCGCCGTGTTTCTTTTGGGCCAACCATTTACTAAGATTGGCTTCTTCTTCGGCTAAAAAACGTGCTTTTGCAATACCACAGGACTGAAATCCTAGCTTTTTTGCGGTATCTTTGATCAATTGCGTGTATTTTTGGCTTTGCATGTATATTTAAAATATATATTCAAATTTACAGCTTATTTTAAAAAAAAGGTGAGGACCATTCTATTATTCTTTTGCTTTGTGTTTTCCAATAGTTTGCTTTTTGGACAGCAATTGAGCGGCTTTTCATTTGCTGGCAATTCAACCGCTGCTTTTGCGCAAACTAAAAGTGCTGCTTTCATAAAAGGGGCAAAACCCCAGGGCCTGCAATTAGATTATTATAAATTATGGGATTCGCAAGAAAATATAAATGCTTGTAATTGTATTCCTAAATCTGGTATTTCTTTGAGTTACTTCAATTTAGGTATGCCAAATTTATTAGGTAATGCATTGGCCGCATCTTTGTTTATGGAGCCTCAATTTGAAATGAGTCATCGCTACATTTTAGGAATTAAAGCCCAAGCAGGATTTGTATATGGTAATAAAAAGTTTGATAGAAATACCAATCCAGGAAATTTGACTTATAGCTCAAACATAAGTAATTACTTAGCTTTAGGACTGAGTAATTATTATTTTATCAATCCTAAAACTGCGTTAAATTTATCCTTTATTTTTAATCATATTTCGAATGGAGGTTTAAAAAATCCTAATCACGGTTTAAATTTTCCAGGAATTAATTTCGGATTAAATTATTATTTTGAAAAGCCAAACTATCATTATTCGGTGCGCGCTAAATCTAAAATTGATTCTTCTATTGCTAAGTATATAACGGTATTTTATTCTGCAACAACAGCAAATAGTTATTCTACCAAAAGGTATGCTATTTTTGGTTTAGAATTAAGTGGTGTAAAAAAAATAAATGGGGTGATTTTTACGACAGCTACTTTATCATTGTATCAAGACAAAGCTGTTCAACAGAGATTAACACAAGATTCATTATCGGCGCAAAGCCAATATAGATGTGGTATTGCTTCGGGTATTGGCTTTAATATGGGTAAAGTAAATTTCGCGAGTAGCCTTGGAGTTTATGTTTATGATCCTATTAATTACTATGCTCGAATTTATCATCAACACGAAATAAGCTTTCAATTTAATAAAAAATGGGCCATAGGTATTAATTTAAAAGCGCATACTTATATTGCGAATTATACCGACATGAGAATAAAATATTTATTGAATTAAAATAAAGAAGGATTACCCGATTTATAACTTGGCAATCTATTTAAATGTTTATAAGCTAGTTCTGTCGCCTCTCTACCTCTTGGCGTACGCATTAAAAATCCTTCTTGAATTAAGAACGGTTCATAAACTTCTTCAATCGTGCCTTCGTCTTCGCCAACCGCTGTAGCTATTGTTTTTAGACCAACAGGGCCGCCTTTAAATTTATCGATAATAGTAATTAAAATTTTATTATCCATTTCATCTAATCCATATTCATCTACATTTAATGCATTCAATGCAAATTGAGAAATGGCAGTATCGATTTTTCCATTACCTTTTATTTCTGCAAAATCTCTGGTACGTCTGAGTAATGCATTGGCAATACGAGGTGTTCCTCTACTTCTTCTGGCAATTTCGAATGCGCCTTCTTCGGTAATTGGAGTCGTTAAAATGCCAGAAGAACGCAATACAATATCTGTTAATAATTTAGAATCGTAATATTCTAACCTGGCGTTAATGCCAAAGCGCGCGCGCAAAGGGGCGGTTAATAAGCCCGAGCGAGTTGTTGCTCCAATTAAGGTAAAAGGATTTAAACTAATTTGTACCGAACGCGCATTGGGTCCGCTATCGAGCATGATATCGATTTTATAATCTTCCATCGCAGAGTATAAATACTCTTCGACTACCGGACTCAAACGATGTATCTCGTCAATAAATAAAATATCACCTTCTTCTAAATTGGTAAGTAAGCCAGCTAAATCACCTGGTTTATCTAATACTGGACCAGAGGTAATTTTAATATTAACTCCTAATTCATTGGCAATAATATGAGAAAGTGTTGTTTTACCTAAACCCGGAGGGCCATGTAAAAGCACATGGTCTAGCGCTTCTTTTCTTTTTTTTGCTGCCTCTACAAATATTTTTAAATTCTCAATAATTTTAAACTGACCTGTAAAATCATCGAATGCAGATGGCCGAAGCACGCGTTCAATTTCGCGGTCATCGTTGTCTAAATTTTCGAAAGATGGATCAAGGTTAGCATTCATTTTTGATTATGATTTTTGAAAATAAGACATTAGTTTCATTTGTATTACGCCTAAGATAGCTTCTTTTACAATGCCTTTAGACATTTTACTAGTGCCTTCACTGCGATCTGTAAAAATAATAGGTACTTCAATAATGTTAAATCCTTTTTTCCATGTCACAAATTTCATTTCAATTTGAAAAGCATAACCCACAAATTTTATTTTATTGAAATCGATAGATTGTAAAACTTCTCTTCTATAACATTTGAAACCGGCGGTTGCATCATTGATGGGCATTCCGGTAACGAATTGTACATATTTAGAGGCGTAAAAAGAGAGTAAAACCCTACTCATTGGCCAATTAACTACATTGATACCCGATTTATACCTCGACCCAATAGCTAAATCGGCACCATTGGCGCAGCTTTCTCGGAGTTTAATTAAATCCTCTGGATTATGAGAGAAATCGGCATCCATTTCAAAAATAAAATGGTAGTGATGTGCTAATGCCCATTGGAAACCTACTATATATGCGGTTCCTAGGCCTAGTTTGCCCGAGCGTTCGATTAAAAATAATTTATCGGGAAATGTTTTTTGTAAATCTTTGATGATTTGTCCGGTGCCATCAGGCGAACCATCATCTACCAATAAAACATGAAATGAGGGCTCCAATGAAAGCACCTTTCGAATCATTTTTTCAATGTTCTCTTTCTCGTTATAGGTTGGAATGATGACTAAACTATCTGACATTATTTTTTTCTCCTACGAAGATAATTAATATTTTGAAATCCGTAATTTTAGCACATGAACAAAGCCATATTTTTAGACAGAGACGGTATCATCAACGAAGAAATTGGAGATTATGTGAAGCGCTTCGAAGATTTTAAATTATTGCCTCATTTAGCCGAAACCCTCAAAAATTACCAATCTCAGGGCTTTTTAATCATTGTTATTACCAATCAAGGAGGATTAGCTAAGGGCTTATACACCGTATCCGAACTCAATAAAATGCATCAGTATTTTTTAAATGAGATGGAAAAAGCAGGTGTTACCATCACAGAAATTTATTATTGTCCACATCACCCAGATTTTAATGGCAATTGTTTGTGTCGAAAACCAGGCAGTTTGCTTGTTGAAAAAGCAATGGCAAGGTTCAATATAGACCCTAAACAATCTTATTTTATTGGAGATAGGCCAAGAGATGCCGAAGCAGGAGAAAAAGTAGGGGTAAAAGGCATATTGGTTCCTAGTAATACCTTACTCAAAGATGTTTTGCTGAAATAAGCTAAATTTTATTTTGCGTTTGCTTTTGCATGATCTGCTAAAAACTGCGCCAAACCGCTATCGGTTAATGGGTGTTTTAACAATTGCAAAATGGCAGATAAAGGACCCGTCATTACATCGGCACCAATTTTAGCACATTGAATAATGTGTAATGGATGACGAACAGAAGCTGCTAAAATTTGTGTTTCGTATTGGTAATTATCAAATATCAAACGAATGTCTTCAATTAAAATCATACCATCAGAAGAGATATCATCTAAGCGGCCAACAAATGGTGAAACATAAGTAGCACCTGCTTTTGCGGCCAACAAAGCTTGTCCTGCAGAAAATATTAAGGTACAATTAGTACGAATTCCTTTTTTAGAAAAATACTTTAATGCTTTGATGCCATCTTTCACCATTGGAATTTTCACTACAATTTTAGGATCGATAGCAGCCAATTTTTCACCTTCGGCAATCATGCCTTCGTAGTCGGTTGCAATTACTTCTGCACTAACTTTGTCTTCTACAATATCGCAAATAGATTTGTAGTGTTTCATTACATTTTCTTCGCCAGCAATGCCTTCTTTAGCCATCAAAGAAGGATTGGTAGTTACACCATCTAAAATACCTAAAGCTTGCGCTTCTTTAATTTGATCTAAGTTTGCTGTGTCGATGAAAAACTGCATAATAAAATATATAAAGTTGATATTGGATTCAAAAAAATGGGTAAGCAACTTATATCGCACCGCTACAACCTTTTACCCTTGCTTCCTTCCGAACCTGGGGGAGTTCAAAGGGAGCTGGTCGTATAAGACTTACCCAGGGCAAATATAAAAAAATTAAATTCTAATTGCGGTTTAACTAAATCAAAATATCTTTGAAATATGAAAAAATTGAAGTTGGAGGAATTAGGTAGAATGGATGTGGCTGCTTTTAAGGCTGCTAGCAAAACGCCAATCATTATTGTGTTGGATAATATTAGATCGATGAATAATATTGGGTCGGTATTTAGGTCGGCCGATGCATTTGCAGTAGAAGCTATTTATTTATGTGGTATAACTGCACAACCTCCACACCGTGAAATTGAAAAAACGGCATTGGGTGCAACGGATTCGGTGCAATGGAAATATTTCGAAAATACCTTAGCGGCCATCGCAGATTTAAAGGCTAAGGCCTATCATATATGCGCCATTGAGCAAGTGGCGAATAGTGTTTCTTTAGCGCAATTAACAATAGATAAAGACCTTAAATACGCTTTGATTTTTGGCAACGAAGTAATGGGAGTAGACCAACAAGCAATTAATCAATCAGATACTTGTATCGAAATTCCACAATTTGGTACCAAGCACTCTTTTAATATTGCCGTTACGGCAGGAATTGTTTTATGGGAGTGCTATAGACAGCTCCATAAATAGCACAAAATTGCTTATTTTTAGGCATTAAAATCAATCACATTGGCAAAGACTACAGAAGTTAAGGAAACCCCCTTAATGAAACAATATAACGAAATCAAGGCGAAGCATCCAGGTGCTTTGTTATTGTTTCGAGTGGGCGATTTTTACGAAACCTTTGGCGAAGATGCTATTAAAACAGCAGAAGTTTTGGGCATTGTGCTCACCAAAAGGGCGAATGGTTCGGCAGCTTTCATCGAGCTAGCAGGATTCCCGCATCATTCTATCGATTCTTATTTACCTAAATTGGTTAGGGCTGGATTTAGGGTGGCTATATGTGATCAATTAGAAGATCCAAAAACTACTAAAACAATTGTTAAACGAGGAGTGACGGAAATGGTTACTCCCGGTGTTTCTTATAGCGATCATATTCTTCAACATAAATCAAATAATTATTTAGCAGCGGTTCATTTTTATTCCGATCAACTTATTGGTATTTCTTTTTTAGATATTTCTACTGGTGAGTTTTTAGTTGCGCAAGGAAATGCAGATTATATCGATAAATTAATTCAAAGTTTTAAGCCCACCGAAATTCTTTGTGTAAGAAATCAGCAAAAGAAATTATTGCAATTATTTGGCGATTCTTTTTATTATTTTGGTTTAGAAGAATGGGTTTTTGCAGCAGATTATGCAACAGAAACTTTGACGAAGCATTTTCAAACCAATGGCTTGAAAGGCTTTGGAATTGAGGCTTTAGACGCGGCAATTATTGCAGCAGGTGCGGCTTTGCATTATATTTATGATACGCAACACCATCAGTTAAATCATATTTCTACCATCAGTAGAATTATGGAAGAAAATTATGTTTGGCTCGATCGATTCACTATTCGAAATTTGGAATTAGTGACCGCGAATAACGAAAATGCCATTACATTATTAAATGTATTAGATTATACGAATTGTTCGATGGGAGCAAGGTTGCTCCGAAAATGGATTTTATTACCGCTCAAAGATAAGCAGGCTATAGAAAAAAGATATGCCTTGGTCGCTTTATTGCAAAAAGAAACCGAATTTCATCAGCAATTAGAAGAGCACATTAAACACATTGGCGACTTAGAAAGATTAATTGCAAAAGTGGCATTACAAAAAGTGAATCCGCGCGAGTTGATACAATTAGCGCGGTCATTAAATGCCATTGAAATAATTAAAACACTAGCCAGCAACATTGATGCGCCAAGCATACAAGAAATAGCGAAGCAATTAGATCCTTGTTTAGCATTGTCAGCTAAAATTAATCAATACATCCAAGCCGATCCACCAGCATTATTAATTAAAGGAAATGTAATAGCAGCAGGTGTTTCGGAAGAATTAGACGAACTTCGAAAAATTGCATTTAGTGGTAAAGATTATTTATTAGCCATTCAAAAAAGAGAGTCCGAAAAAACAGGCATCTCTTCTTTAAAGGTTGCCTTTAATAGTGTGTTTGGTTATTACTTAGAGGTTACTCACGTACATAAAGACAAAGTGCCAAGCGATTGGATTCGCAAGCAAACTTTGGTAAATGCCGAAAGATATATTACACCCGAATTAAAAGAATACGAAGAAAAAATTATAGGGGCAGAAGAAAAAATCGCAGCCATCGAATTTCAACTTTATCAAGAATTGATATTGTCTATGTTGCCATATATTCAGCCTATTCAGGCTGATGCACAAATCATCGCATTTTTAGATGTGATGGGCTCTTTTGCATTTACTGCAGCTAAAAACGATTATGTTCAACCCGAATTAACAGACGATACCGAATTAACTATTACAGAAGGTAGACATCCAGTAATAGAACATACTTTAGCCATTGGCGAAAGTTATATTCCAAATAATATTTTGCTCGATCCACAATCGCAACAAATGATCATGATTACTGGTCCAAACATGTCTGGAAAATCTGCTATATTAAGACAAACAGGCTTAATTGTGCTGATGGCTCAAATAGGATCTTTCGTGCCTGCAAAAGCTCTTAAAATGGGCATAGTAGATAAAATATTTACAAGGGTTGGAGCCTCAGATAATATTTCTACCGGCGAATCTACCTTTATGGTGGAGATGAACGAAACGGCGAGTATTTTAAATAATTTATCGGATAGAAGTTTAGTATTATTAGATGAAATTGGTCGTGGCACCAGCACCTACGATGGCATCTCCATCGCCTGGGCCATCGCAGAATATATTCACAATCATCCAACGGTTTTAGCTAAAACTTTATTTGCTACCCATTACCACGAATTAAATGAAATGGCGCAATCGTTTCCAAGGATTAAAAATTACCATGTTTCCATCAAAGAAATGGATCATAAGATTATTTTCTTGCGAAAATTATTACCCGGAGGCAGCGAACATAGTTTTGGAATTCATGTAGCTAGAATGGCTGGAATGCCCGGCAGCGTGCTTAAATCGGCTAATGTAATGTTGAAAAAATTAGAAGAACAAAGAAGCAGCGGTGGAGATATTAAAACCGCCATCAAGAAAGCGAAAACCACTAGTTCCGAATTTCAATTAAATATGTTTTCGATAGACGATCCAGTATTAAAAGAAATTAGAGATAACCTAAATGGCTTAGATGTAAATGCATTAACGCCAGTCGAAGCACTCTTGAAACTCGACGCTATTCAAAAATTATTGAAGAGTTAATGTTGGCATTTGAAAAATCTTTCGAGTTATTTTTAGCAGAAAATAATTATGCCTTTAGTCATTTTATCGATGAACAATTGCAAGCTAAAGTATATCAATTAGCGGCAATTCCTTTGCAAATTATATTACTTAAGAACAATCAAATAGCTAAAGAAGAACAAGCCATCGAATTACAAAAATCGGCATTAAATAGCTTAAATAGTAATTCCAAACGAATTTTGTTGCTGCAATACCAGTGGGAGTTTAAGCGCGAAATAGTAGCCAGTAGGCTGCGGTCTTTAATGGGTTTAAATCAAAAAATCCACGGCCGAAAATGTCAAATTTTACGCGTAGATAAATTAGCCGCATCCGAATTTTTAAATGCAAATCATTTACAGGGAAATTGTAATGCACGCTATCATTTTGCTTTGGTTTTGGAAAAGGAAATAGTAGCTATGGCCACTTTTTCTGCTGCTAGAATGTTGAGCAATAGGGAAGTGCCGGCTCGTTCTTTTGAACTGCTTCGTTTTGCAACTAAAAAAGGATATACGGTAGTAGGTGGTTTAACTAAAATCCTGCATCATTTTCAAGGTATTCAAAAAATGGATGAGCTCATGACCTATACAGACATTGCGTTTGCAGGCAATGCTGGCTTTAAAAAAATGGGTTTTGAAAAGCACAGTATTAAAAATCCAATGCCATTTTATTTATCTGAAAATGGTGAAATGTGTAGCGTAAAAAAAAATGGGAACAACATATCTGCTGTACCCATTTTTCATTTAGGAAGTTTTAAATTAATTAAAAAGTATTCCTAATTATTTAACGAGTTTTTCTAGTGCATTGTCTAATTCTTCGCCTCTTAGATTTTTACCAACAATAATGCCATTGCCATCTATTAAAAAGTTTTGAGGAATAAAGGTAACGCCGTAAGTAGCTGCAGCCGAAGAATACCAGCCTTTTAAATCAGACACATGATTTTCCCAAACTAATTTGTCTTTTGCAATTGCTGCCATCCATGGTTCTTTTGTTTTGTCTAAAGAAACGCTATAAATATCAAAGCCTTTTGCATTTTTAAACTTTGCTGTTTTATATTGGGCATAAGTTTTAATTAAGTTTGGATTTTCCATTCTACATGGACCGCACCAAGATGCCCAAAAATCTAGCAATACCACTTTTCCTTTGATAGCCGAAAGCGCAATTTCTTTACCTTCTGTGTTCGCCAGTTTTAAATCGATAAATTTATTGCCTACTTCAATTCCTTCAGATTGCGCATTAGCTATCGCGCTAAATCCAAATGCTAAAACAATAGCTAAAAATAATTTCTTCATAAATAAATAATTATACGGTTTGATAATGATCTTCAATAATTTTTCCTTTTTCGCATTTGATAATTCTCGAAGGGAATTTTTCGATCATGCGGTAATCGTGCGTAGCCATTACTACTGCGGTGCCCATCTTCGAAATCTTTAATAATAAATTCATGATTTCTACAGAAGAATCGGGGTCTAAATTTCCAGTAGGTTCATCGGCCAAAATAACAGCTGGGTGATTAACCATGGCGCGTGCAATTACGACTCTTTGTTGTTCCCCACCAGAAAGTTGATGAGGCATTTTATGATTTTTACCTCCCAAACCTACTTCGTTGATTACTTCTTCGCTTCTGGCTGCAATCATTTTTGGATCATCCCAACCAGTCGCACTCATCACAAATTTCAAATTATCTTCTACCGAACGGTCCATTAAAAGTTGAAAATCTTGGAAAACGATGCCCATTTTTCTTCGCATAAATGGTACTTCTTTTTCTTTAATGGTAGTAAGGGAATAGCCGACTACCTCGCCATTGCCTTGGCTAATTTTAAGGTCGCCATAAATGGTTTTGAGTAAACTGCTTTTTCCGCTACCCGTTTGGCCAATTAAAAACACAAATTCGCCTTTATTGATGGCTAATGTAACGCCAGAAAGTACCAAGTGATCTTGTTGAAACACGTTGATATCTTGCAGTTGAATAATTGGGTTATTGCTCTCCATTGAATGTTAGTTTTTGTATTACCCCAAAAGGCATGGTTTTAATAAGTTCATATATATAATCTGAATGCTCGCTTAAACCGCATTTTTCAATAGATTTCTCTGGTCTATCTACTCTAAAATAGGCTAAAAGTGTAAATTGTTCGTCTCTCAGTTGAATGTAATCGGGGATTTTGGCAATCCCTTTCACTTTAATTATATACAATTGGCCTCCTTTGTTTGAAATTGTAAATTCGTCAATTTCTATTATATTTGCGCATCGCTATTTTAACAAAAATAGGGTATTATAACGATTAACAAAATAGTTTTTTTACACATTATAATGGGTAATTAAACCTAAAAACGCAATCAAAAAACAATAAATATGAGAACTTTTCAATTTAAGTTGGTATTAACAGCATTGGCAATTACGGCTTTCTTTTCGAGTTGTAATTCTTTAAAGTCTATGAAAACCAAAGCTAATACCATTAGTTATGAGGCAAAACCAAGTCCATTAGAAGTTAGGGGAGATAGTATCGACGTAATGGTGACAGGTAAAATTCCTGCTAAATATTTCGATAAAAAGACTAGCATTAGTCTTAATCCTAGCATCGTGTATAACGGTACAGCTGTTAAATTAAAACCAGCATTTATTAAAGGTGAATTAGTAGTTGATGTAAAAGGAGCAACTATCAGTAAGGTAACTGGTGGTACCTTTACTTATTCGGATCGTGTGGCATACAATGATAAAATGGCAGATGCGACTTTAGTGTTTGATTTAGTGGCAACAAAAGGCACAAAATGCCTTGCTTTTACAGCTGTTGAAATCGCTAAAGGAACTTTGACCACTGCTTATTCTGTAAATGCAACAGATGTAGCTATTTTAGCGGCAGACAACTTTCAAAAAGTAGTACCTGTAGAATTAAAAGGACAAATCTTATTCAATATTGATGAGGCTGCAATTGCTGCTAAACAACAAAAATCAAATGATATCAAAGCATTCGAGAAATTTGTAAAATCGGGTAATCAATTAACAGGAATCAGTATTTCTTCTTATGCATCTCCAGATGGAGAATTAAGAAGAAACGATCAATTATCAATTAACAGAACAGACGCAACCTATTCGTTTTTACTTTCTTGGTTAAAGAAAAAAGGAGTGAAGCAAGTGAACGATAGTTCTTTTTACAAAAGATCAGCAACAGCAGAAGATTGGGATGGTTTAAAGCAAGCGGCTGCTAGTTCAGATTTAGCCGATCGTGATCAAATTATTAATATTCTTTCTAACATTGCAGATCCTATTGAAAGAGAAAATGCGATCAAAAAATTAAAATCTTACCAAAAAATGGCGAATAAATTATTGCCAACTTTAAGAAGATCTGAAATTACATTAATGGCTAATGCGAAAGTTAAAACGGATGCAGAAATAACAGCTGAAGCCGCAAAAGATACACCAATGCTTACTGCTGCAGAAATTCTTTATGCTGCTACCTTAACAGCTGACGAGGCGACAAACAAGATTACTTATGATGCTTATGAGTCGACAAAATTTTCGATTTACAACAAAGCCAAAGTAGCATTTCCATATGATTGGAGAGCACAAAATAATATGGCATATATCTATTTAAATCAAGGCAATAAGGCTGACAAAGCAATTGAATTGTTAAATGAAGCAGCTTCTTTAGATAAAGACAATGCAATTGTATATAATAACCTTGGGGTTGCTTATGCACAAAAGCACGATTACGCAAATGCCGAAAGAAATTACTTATTGGCTAAATCTTTTGGTGCGCAAAATAACATCAACTTAGGTAATACTAAGATTCGTCAAGGCGATTATAATGCAGCTTTATCTTATTATGGAACGGTGAATGCATGTACTTATAATGCAGCATTAGCAGCCGCTTTATCGGGTAATTATGAGCAAGCATTAAAGAACTTAGATTGCGCTAAACAAAATGCAAGTGTATATTATTTAAGAGCGGTAATTGCTGCAAGAACTAATAATTTAGATAATTTAACAACAAATTTAGCTCGTGCAATTTTAGAAGATCAATCTTTAAAAGCAAAAGCAATTAAAGATTTAGAATTTAAGAAATATGCCGATACCGATGCATTTAAAGTGGCAGTAAGGTAATACATCATTCAAAAAAAGGAATAGCCAATTAAATTATTTTAATTGGCTATTTTTTTGAGAAATGCAATCGTATTGATACCATCTGCATAATCTGTTAAGCCTGGGTTTTGTGTTTCTCCAAAACCAACTAATTGGCTATTGATAGACATATTTAAATGGCTAGCCACGCATTGAATTTTTTCTTGATCCGCATTTATTTTTTCGGTCAGTTCTTCCAAGGTTTCGTAAAATTCGTAATGTAAAACCGATATAGCAGCTTGAAGCGCGGCGCTTTCCTTCAATAGTAAAAAGCCATTATCGAGGTGTTTTACACCATTTACTAATAAAAGTGATTTTTGAAAATCATAATTATTATGGTATTTATGAAAATCAGCTATAGGTTGATAGCTTTCTAAATGAGCTAATAAAAAAGTTAAATCGTAATTTTTCGGAATATAAATTTTAGAAACATTTCTACAACCTAAACCAAAATATTGGAAAATATCTTTTCCTAAAATATTTATTTCTTCCGATGTTTCATTGCCAGATAATACCGCAATACTGTTTCTGTTTTTTCGAATAATGTGTGGTTTGTTGCCAAAATAATATTCAAA
>CAIMAP010000070.1 GCA_903838995.1 uncultured bacterium
AAGCTATTAAAAAGCTGTTAGAAAGGTATTAAAAGGCTGTTCATTATCAAAATCTCTAGGATGTAAATAAGTCATTACATAACTAGATTTAGACATTAGAGATTTTATTACTTGATATGGTAACATCCTAAAAAAGCCACCACCTGAAAAAATTATTTCCTTGTTAAATATATTATGAGAATTCATAGGAAACTCCCTTAAAAAAGTTCCATTTTTTTCAATAATAAATGGTTTATTCGAGGGCATTCCTTTCAAACTTCCAAATTTTCTTTTTACCGGAAAAACAGAACTATCGTACAAAATACCATTTTTAACCAATGAATCAAAAGCCCATAAATTTTCTTGGGTTATTGAAAACCCGGGTGCTCTATAATATTCTACTTTTTTACCAATTAATTGTTCAATAGAATCAATAGAAGATCTTAAGTCTAAATCAAATTCGATGGGTGTTTGAGTATGCGCTAATTTATGAAGATCAGAATGACTGCCAATTTCAAATCCTAAGGAATCTATTTTTTTTATTATTTCAGGATATTTTCTTACCAACCAACCAATACAAAAAAAGGTTGCCTTGACATCATTTTCTTTAAGTAAATGAAGTAAATGATCTATTGTTTGTGGTAATCTTTTTTCGAATGTATCCCATACAGAATGTTCCGTATTGTTATGTTCTTCAAAAACATGAAACCATTCTTCTAAGTCAAAAGTAAGTATGTTCATTTTAAATTTTATAAGTCATCAGAATCAATCCAGGTTAAATGCCAATTTTTTTCATTCTTCAATACAATAGAATTTATAGCTGCATTCAACTGTTTAATTATTAAATAAAATTTGAAAGGGGTCTTAATAAATATATTATGAGATAATTTATATTTTTTAAACCACCTTTTACTTATCATGATAAGCAGTAGTTCGACGTCTCTTTTTTTGGCAACAGAAAGAATTTCGTTAGTTAGTAAATTTGCGTATTTGTAATGCATTTTCAATATTGAAATATCAAGAATACCCATGCACGGAACTCCCTCTTTGAAAACTTCACGAGCAATAAGAACACCCACAATTTTATTATCATCCCTTAGAACAGAAATAAAATAAGCCTTTTGGGGTGCTCCAAGACGCCATTTTAGAAAATCTAAATCTTTAACAAGGCTAATTTCTATTTCATTACCCCATTTCGTATAAAAATCAGATAAACCTGTAATGCTGTCAATAAATTCAGAATTAATAGTTTCTACTTTTAATTTGTTATTGCGAGGTAATAAAACAAAATTCAATAAACCAATAGTGAAATCCCAAATAACATTAATTAGCGGAGCTAAATAGTCTAATTTTCTCTTCTTCAAAAAAGAGTTAAATTTTATAAACCTTCCATAAAGATTCAGTTCAAAATTAATTTCCCAGCCTGCTTTAATGTGCCCAGGAATTACCTCTTTTCTAATCGGATAGCCAGTCGTAAAATCATAACCTAGTTTAGCAAATTCGTCTGTTGAATAAATGCCCAGCTTAGTGAATATCCCTTTGCCCCGTGCTTTAACGCCAGTCATCACATCACAAACCATAGCCGCGTTGACAATTTTACCACTAAACCGATATTGATAAGGGATTGCTGAATAATAACCTAAAATGCCCTCTTCTGAATTAGCTGTGAATTCAGCACTTTTCATTTCCCCCTTTTTAGAATGAAATTTCCAGTTATAATGAGCTGTCGAAATGACGGGTGTATCATTACATTCAGGAAAACATTCTTGAAATAATTCTCTTTGAGCCTCCAGTTCAACCTTAGAATCAAATTTGCGAAAATCTATGCTCATTATATTAAACCTCCGGTTAAATCAATAGACGAACCTGTAATATATCGTGTTGACCTTAAATAATTTACAGTGCTTAAAATGTCTTTTGGCTCACAAAGTATACCAGCTGGTATTTGCGCTACAATTTGCTTTTTAAAATCTTCCGGAACAGTTTCTATCATTCCAAGTTCAGAGTACCCTAAATTAATATTATTAATCGAAATATTAAAAATTGCATTTTCTATAGCTATTGATTTTGACAAACCCCATAATGCAGATTTAGAGGCTGCATAAGCACTAACCCCTGGAGTTGGCTTGATGGCCACAACCGATGAAAAGTTAATAATTCTCCCAAATTTTTGCTCTCGCATCAGAGGAAGTAATGTCCTGATAAAATTATACGTTCCAAATAAATTAGTTTCAACGACACTTTTCCACTTGTCAGGGTCACTCTTATGAGTGAAGGCATTATATGAAATTCCTGCGCAATTTATAAGCGTAATATCCTGGAGAACGGCAGCTTTTCTTTGAATAAAATCATTGATTTCATCCATTTTGGTAACATCTATTTTTTCGAACACTTCGGTATTTACTGTAGGTATAGAATTACAATACGTCCCAATCACTTGAGGTTCCGATTGCTGAAGATACGAATTCAACAAAAAATTTCCCACTCCACGGGATGCTCCAGTTATTATAATCATAATGTATATGTTAAGTTAAAATTAGGCCCATTTTATTATGGAAGCGCCATAAGTCCATCCACTTCCGACTGCTGCAAAAAGTACTATATCTCCTTTTTTAATTTTTCCTGATTTATTTACTTCGTCTAATAAAATAGGGATTGTTGCACCAGAAGTGTTCGCATATTTGTCCATGTTGGTCATTACTTTTTCAAAAGGTAATCCAATAATTTCAGCTGTTTTTTGCAAAATTCGGATACTTGGCTGATGAGGAATCATAATATCTATATCGCCAATTACAAGTCCTGTATCCTCTAAAACCTGATTTATTGCTTTTGGCAATGCTTTGGTTGCAGAAGCAAAAACAGCTTTACCATCCATTTGAAAATATTGCTCATTCATATTTTCTGAAGTTAGTGGTATTTCTGAACCACCACCTGGAATAGTAAAACCTAACATATTATGGGAGGTGTCTGTATACAGCCTATAAGCAAGAAAGCCCTCAGTTACATTGGCCGAAGTTACCACTGCTGCACCAGCTCCATCGCCAAAAAAAACAGCATCTCTCCTAGTCCAGTTCGTTATTTTAGAAAATGTATCGGCACCAATAACCAGAATATTATTATAAACACCCGAGGCTATATACTGACTCGCAACCGACATCCCAAATAAAAACCCACTACAAACTGCAGTTAAATCAAAAGCTGCTGAATTATGAGCGTTCAATTTGTGTTGTACAAAAGCCGCCGTCGATGGTGCTTTACGGTCTGGAGTAGAAGTGGCTACAATGATTAAATCGATGTCTTCAGATTTTAAACCTGCATCATCTATTGCTCTTTGTCCTGCAATGGTAGCCAAATCACTTGTGGCTTGATTGGCAGCTGCCACACGTCTTTCTAATATACCAACATTATCAAAAACCCATTTAGAATTAGTTTCAATAATTGTTTCCAAATATTCATTTGTTATTATGGTTTCTGGAACATAAGAACCTGTCCCAGATATTTTAACATTACGTACTAATTGTTTCATTTTTATGAAAAATAATTTTTATTATTTAATTATAAACGAAACAAATCCGCATATTTTGAAGATATTGATAACCAAGTATATTCGTTTTCCGCAATTTGTTTCATAACCTTACCGTTATTTGCTAAATTTTCTTTATCTATGACCTTAGTCAAATCGTTTAATTCTTGACTGTTTTTAAAAAAGACAGCTTTGTTTTGTGTTGTTTCACGATTTGTTGGTACATCAAAACTTATTATGGGAAGTCCTAATGACATTGCTTCTACTAAAGATGGTGAAGTTCCACAATAAGAATGGCTATGAATATAAGCATAGGCATTTCCTCGTATAGCATTTATTTCTTTTGGTTCATATCCCGCATTGATCAAATCCTTAGGTCGAACTTTCAGCTCCTCTTTTAAAGTATACCCAGGACAAC
>CAIMAP010000071.1 GCA_903838995.1 uncultured bacterium
AGTAATTGCAGGTTTAACGAAGAAAAATTTCAAGCAGTTAGCCTTAATTGATCAAATTATTCAGTTTGATGAACAAAGAAGAGCTTTGCAAGTAAGTTCCGATACGCTAGCTGCAGAAGCCAATGCCATTGCCAAACAAATTGGAGAATTGATGAAATCAGGGCAGAAAGAGGCAGCGGAAGACTTGAAACAACGATCTGTAGCAATTAAAGAACAAACAAAATCGCAATTAGAAACGCTTGCTAGCATCGAAACAAATATATATGAGGCATTGGTGCAATTACCCAATTTACCACATGCTTCTGTCCCTGCAGGTATTACACCAGAAGAAAACGAAGTGGTTTATACCTGGGGCGATATTCCAGTATTACCCGAAAATGCAAAACCACATTGGGAATTAGCAGCCGATTACGATATCATAGATTTTGAATTAGGCGTAAAAATAACGGGAGCTGGATTTCCAGTATACAAAGGAAAAGGTGCTAGATTACAAAGAGCACTCATCAATTTCTTTTTAGATGAAGCAGCAGCAGCTGGTTACAAAGAAATGCAACCACCTATTGTTGTGAATGCGGCGTCTGGTTTTGCAACAGGTCAATTACCAGACAAAGAAGGCCAAATGTATTATGTTGGCATAGATGATTTATATTTAATTCCTACAGCCGAAGTACCTTTGACAAATTTATACCGTGATGTAATTTTAAAAGAAGAAGAATTGCCTGTCATGAATACCGCATACACACCGTGTTTCAGAAGAGAAGCAGGTTCGTATGGCGCACATGTGCGTGGCTTAAATCGTTTACATCAATTTGATAAAATTGAAATTGTACAAATTGCAAACCCTGCAAATTCTTACCAGATTTTAGAAGAAATGGTAAAACATGTACAAGGTATTTTAGAAAAATTAGAATTGCCTTATCGCATTTTAAGATTATGCGGCGGCGATATGAGTTTCGCTTCAGCTTTAACATACGATTTCGAAACTTATTCTACGGCGCAAGGCAGATGGCTTGAAGTAAGCTCTACCTCTAACTTTGAGACCTTTCAATCAAACCGATTGAAATGTAGATTCAAAGGGAAAGATGGGAAAAATCAATTAGTGCATACCTTAAATGGTAGTGCATTGGCATTGCCTAGAATTGTAGCCACCTTATTAGAAAATAACCAAACGCCTGATGGAATTAAAATGCCAAAAGCATTAATTCCTTATTTAGGCTTCGATAAAATTTAAATTAATTAAGCGTCTTTTCGGAAGAAATCATCTTCTTTCAAAAAGGTAGTTTGGAAAATTAATATGCAAATAACGCCAACGCTAATGGCTGCATCTGCAAAGTTAAATACAGGTCTGAAGAAAATAAATTCTTCGTTTGCAAATAATGGAAACCAATTTGGATAATGGCCTCGAATTATAGGAAAATAAAACATATCTACTACTCTTCCGTGTAACCAGTTTTCGTAACCATATAATTTTCCGTAAAAAACAGAATCGATAATATTACCTAAAGCGCCTGCAAATACAAGGCACACACAGGTAATCAATCCAAAGTGATATTTCTTTTTAATAATATGGTTTAAGATATAAGCTATACCAAAAACAGCAATTACCCTAAATAAACTAAGCGCTAATTTTCCATAGCTACCGCCTAATTCAAATCCAAACGCCATGCCATTGTTTTCGGTAAAATGGATGATAAACCAATTGCCAAAAACAGGAATTTCTTCTCCAATAAACAAAGTGGTTTTCACCCAATATTTGATTAATTGGTCGATCATTAAAACTGAAAAAATAATAAGGATCGCTTTATGGTAATGGGTCAGTTTCATTTTTTTGATTTAAAAAATGCCTGTCTGAGACAGACAGGCATTGAATTAATAAGGTATCGTTGTAAATTAATTTTGCTTCAATTTTGCTTCCATACTTAAGGTAGTATGAGGAACGGCTCTTAATCTTTCTTTTGGAATAATTTTACCTGTTTCTCTACAAATACCGTAAGTTTTATTTTTAATACGGATCAAAGCTGCTTCTAATTGATCAATAAATTTTCTTTGACGAACGGCTAATTGGTTCACATGTTCTTTTTCTAAGGTTGCAGAACCATCTTCTAATACTTTAAAAGTACCAGCAGTGTCGTCTGTTCCATTGTTATTTGGGTTACTCAACGTTTCGGTAAGCAATTGTAATTCTTCTCTTGCCGACGCTAATTTTTTTGTAATAATTTCTTTGAATTCGATGAGTTCAGAATCCGAGTAACGACTTTTTTCGTTTGGATCTTGTACACGAGGAATCACAATATTAACCGGTTCAGGTTTTTTAATTTCTACTGGTTTTTTTGCAATTGGCTTTGCAACTACTGGTTTTGCAACTACTACAGGTGCTTCTGCTTTTTTAACAGCTGGTTTTCCAATTACTTTTTTGGCAATTACTTTTGCAACAACCTTAGCTACTACTTTTTTCGCAATAACTTTCGCCACTACTTTTTTAGCGGGTGCTTTTACTGCCACTTTTTTAGCAATTACTTTTTTAGCAGGTGATTTCGCTACTTTTTTCGCAACAACTTTCGCCACTACTTTTTTAGTAATTACTTTTTTCGCAGGTGCCTTTGCAACTTTTTTCGCAACAACTTTTGCTACTACTTTTTTAGCAGGTGCCTTAGCCACTTTTTTAGGAGCCGCTTTTGCCACCACTTTTTTAGCTACTACTTTTTTTGCAGGTGCTTTAGCAACTTTCTTCGCAGATGCTTTCGCAACTACCTTTTTCGCTACTTTTTTCGCAGCCACTTTAGCCACTACTTTTTTAGCCACTACTTTTTTTGCAGGTGCCTTTGTTGCTTTTTTAGGAGCTGCTTTCGCTACTACCTTTTTTGCTACTTTTTTCTTAACAGGAGCCTTTGCTACTGCTTTTTTTGCTGCCGGTTTAGCTTTTGCTGCCGTTTTAGCTATCTTTTTGGATGCTGATGTAGACTTCTTTTTCATTTATTTCTACTCTTTCTTTGTTTAATAAATCTCCTGCAACAAATAACATTTCGGTTGCTAGAATTTCGGCGCAAATATAATTTAAATTCTTATTTATCGCTTCTTTAATATAATCATTGTCTAAAATTCGTACGCTAATCTTGTCTGTAACCTCGAATCCTTTATCCTTTCGCAGATTTTGGATGCGATTTATTATTTCTCGGGCCAGTCCTTCGAGCCTTAAATCTTCCGAAATGCTCACATCTAGGGCTACTGTAATATTCCCCATCACATTTACCAGCCAGCCTGGTATGTCTTCTGCTACAATTTCAACATCTGCAATTTCAATCGTATAAGGGCTATTTGCTAATGTAAATTGCCCATTTTTCTCAAATGCGATTATTTGATCTTGGTCTAGGCTTGTTAATACGGCAGCTACCTCTTTCATGTCTTTGCCCACTTTAGCGCCTAATGCCTTAAAGTTTGGTTTTATCTTCTTATGAATAAAGCCATGCGAATCGGTAAGGTACTCAATGTTTTTAATATTGGTTTCAGATAATATTAAATGTTTGACATCTTCAATTTTAGCCTCCATCTCTTTTCCTAAAGAAGGAATTAAAATTCTAGCCAATGGTTGACGCACATTAATACTTACTTTTTTCCTTAACGATAATACCATCGAAGAAATATTTTGTGCCAATAGCATGCTTTCATTTAATCTTTCGTTAATTAAATCGAGGTTAGCTTCGCCTAAATAACTTAAGTGAATAGAAGCTGCTTTGAATTTAGAATTTGCAGCAAGCTCTTTTTCGCGTAGGCTGTCTGTTAAATTTTTGTATAACCATTCTGCAAAGAAAGGCGCCACCGGGCTCATTAATTGACTAATGGTAGTAAGGCATTCAAACAAAGTTTCGTAAGCTGCTTTTTTATCTGCAGTTAATTCCCCTTTCCAAAATCTTCTTCTCGATAAACGCACATACCAATTCGATAAGTGTTCGTCTACAAAATATTGAATGGCTCTGGCTGCACGGTGCGGCTCATAGTTTTCGTAGCTTTCGGTAACTTCTACAATTAATTTTTGCAATGCAGAAATAATCCATTGGTCTAGTTCTGCGCGTTCCTTTACAGGTGTGCATTGGTCTTCCTTAATTTCGAATCCATCTATGTTTGCATAAAGCGCAAAGAAATTATAGGTATTATATAAAGTACCAAAGAATTTTCTTTGCACTTCTGCTAAGCCTTCCATGTCGAATTTTAAATTATCCCATGGTGCGGCATTGCTAATCATGTACCAACGCGTTGCATCGGCACCAAATTTATCAATGGTTTCAAATGGGTCGATGCCGTTGCCTAAACGCTTCGACATTTTATTTCCATTTTTATCTAAAACCAATCCGTTCGAAATTACATTTTTGTAAGAAATAGAATCGAACAACATGGTAGAGATGGCATGTAAAGTAAAAAACCAACCTCTTGTTTGATCTACGCCTTCTGCAATAAAATCGGCAGGATAAGCCGAGTTCCATTCCTTTTGAAAAGGATATTTGTCGCCAGCTGCTAATTTACTTTGGTCTAATCCCCATTGTGCATAAGGCATTGCGCCAGAATCAAACCATACATCAATTAAGTCGGCTTCTCTAAACATTTTTTCTCCTGATGGAGCAACTAAAACCACATCATCAACATAAGGACGATGTAAGTCTTTTAATTCAAAACCTGCGGGCATAAAACCTGCTGCAATTGATTTAGCAATTTCGGCATTCATAGTCGCCATCGAATCAATACAGATTTCTTCACTGCCATCTGCTGTTCTCCAAATAGGCAGCGGTGTACCCCAGTAGCGCGAACGCGATAAATTCCAGTCCACTAAATTTTCTAACCAGTTGCCAAATCTTCCAGTGCCGGTAGATTCAGGTTTCCAATTAATCGTTTTATTTAATTCCACCATGCGTTCTTTAAACGCAGTAGATTTAATAAACCAAGAATCTAATGGATAATATAAAATAGGTTTGTCTGTTCTCCAGCAATGCGGATAACTGTGTTCGTATTTTTCAACTTTGAAAGCCTTGTTTTCGGTTTTTAATTTAATCGAAATTCTTTCGTCCACCGATAAATATTTATCTCTATTTTGTTTAAGTCTTTCTGTTTCTTTTTCTTCGGCCGATAAATAATCTTCTTTTACAAACTCGTTTGCAAAATCAGTTACTTCGGGCACAAAGCGACCGCGTTTATCCACTAAAGTTAATGAGCCAATGCCATTGAGTTTAGCCACTCTAAAGTCATCTGCTCCAAAGCTAGGTGCTATGTGTACTATACCAGTTCCATCTTCGGTGGTTACAAAATCGCCAATGATTACTTTAAAGGCATCGCCATCGTTGGGCTGTGCATAAGGTAATAATTGTTCGTAACGAATACCAGCTAAATCTTTACCTGCTATGGTGTCAATAATTTCAAAAGGAATTATTTTATCACCTGCTTGGTAACTTGCAAAATCTAATCCTGCATTTTTTTCAGAAAAATATTTACCTGCTAAATCTTTCGCTACAATTACTTGTACCGGCGCAAAAGTATAAGGGTTATAAGTTTTAATAATTTGATATTCGATGTTTTTACCAACCGCCAAAGCAGTATTAGAAGGTAAGGTCCAAGGCGTAGTGGTCCAAGCTAAAAAATATACTTCGCCATATTTACTTAATAACGTATCGTTGGTAATTGCTTTAAATTGTGCAACAGCCGAAGTGTCTTTTACATTTTTATAAGTTCCCGGTTGATTTAATTCGTGCGAGCTCAAACCTGTTCCTGCAGCAGGAGAGAAAGGTTGAATCGTATAGCCTTTGTATAATAAATTTTTATCGTGTAACTGTTTGAGCAGCCACCATAAAGTTTCAATGTATTCATTTTTA
>CAIMAP010000072.1 GCA_903838995.1 uncultured bacterium
AACACCATCTAAACCGATTTTATCTATTTTATCGATGGCAACGGTTAGGTCAATGATTAAATCGGGTTTGCCAATTATTTCTGCAATGCCGGCTAAAATTTTTCTATTGTTGATTTTAATATCAAAATCGCTTAAGCCTAATTTGCTAAACACTTCGTCGTATAATAAAATCAGTTCTACCTCATTGATCAAGGCGTCGCTACCTACAATATCTGCATCGCATTGGTAGAACTCTCTGTATCTGCCTCTTTGCGGTCTATCTGCTCTCCATACAGGCTGAATTTGATAGCGTTTAAATGGAAAAGTAATATCGTTTTGATGCATCACTACATACCTCGCAAATGGCACTGTTAAATCGTACCTCAATGCTTTTTCTGCAATTTCTGCGGTAAGCGCTTTCGAATTTTTTGCTATTAAATTTTGCTCGTTTATTTTGGCTAAGTAATCGCCAGAATTTAAAACTTTAAAAATTAATTGATCACCTTCTGCACCATATTTTCCGGTAAGCGTTTGCAAATTTTCCATGCTGGGTGTTTCAATTGCTTGAAATCCATATTTCTTGAATGCCATTCGAATGGTATCAAAAATATAAGTTCTTTTAGCGACTTCATCTGGAGAAAAATCGCGCATGCCTTTTGGAATTCCAACTTTACTCATGCTTATTATTTATTTAGCTAAGAAGTGGTGAAAAGTATCGCTTCTCAATCCTAATCTTAAAGTTTCTAATGGGATTAATTCATTTGGCGGAATATTTCCCAAATTTACATTGGCGCCTAAGAGTTTAATAAACCAGGTTTGTTGCGCCTTTTGTGGGGCTTCCCATAATATTTTTTCTGATGGAATTTTGGTTAGCAATTCTTGTACTAATCCTTGTCTCACTTCGCCAGAGTCTCTATAAATTCCAATGTTACCGCTTTCTCTTGCTTCTGCAATTACATAATGAGAACCTGCTGCTAATTCTGCTAGCATTAATTCGATCCATTGGTAAGGCGCCATAATATTTTCGGCATCTTTAGAACCAACTTCAGAAACTACGGTAACTATTTTTGCAAGGTCCGAAATGTATTCACATTTTTTTTGATGATCTAATATAATCGAACCATCAGAAACTTCGGCATGTCCTAATTGAAATTTATCTAATAATCTTTTATAATCATCGTATTGGTTTCTGATAATAAATGCCTCGAATAAAGTACCACCAAAATAAACAGGAATACCAGCTGCTTTATAAATCGCTAATTTTTTTTCTAAGACTGGCGTTACATAAGAAGTTGCCCATCCCAGTTTTACAATATCCACGAATGGTCCTGCCACTTCAATAAAGTCTTCTACTTCTCTTGGACTTAAACCTTTGTCCATTACCATGGTCATGCCATTGCTTCTGGGCTTTAAAGTTCTTTCGGGTATTTGGGTTAAATGGTAGTTCATATTATTTAAAATAATAAGTTAAAATTTTTAGTTTAAAAGATGCTTATTGATGATTTCTAAAATCACTTTATTTTCTTTTAATTGGGGAAGGTATTCGAAAAGTATTTCGTGTTTACTGGCGTCTAATGCCAATCCTATTTCTAAAAAATTAATGGCATGCTTTGAATTTCCTGCGCTAAATTGATAAGCAACCATTCGGTAATATAATTCTGCTGCATCCGGGTTTGCTTTAATTCCTTCTTGCACACAATCAATCGCTTCTTGAATTTTATTTTGCTCATAATACAAAGCAGAAAAATCGAGCCATACTTCTATATCATTTGCGGTTAATTCCAAAACTTTTTCATAAGCTTCTTCTGCTTTATCAAAACTTCCTAATTTATAGTGGGAGTCTGCCAATGCAAAAAAGTAATCAGGAACAGATTGATCAATACTGATGGCTTTATGATAAAAATGAAGTGATTCGTAACAACGATCTTCGGCATCAAGTGTCACACCAATACCAAACCAAGCGTCCGCTAAATTCGGATCCAACTTTACGGCTTTTTTGTAATAAGCCCTGGCATCGTCCATTTGTTCTAGTTTTTCGTAACATTCACCAATGCTACAAAAAGTTTCGGCCGATGGTTGTTCAATTTCGTATGTGCGTTTGTATACTTCAATGGCCTGTTCGTAACGCTCTAAATTTGCCAATGCATTTCCTTTGTTAAAATAAGCCGAAGCAAAAGATTCATTGATAATGATCGCATAATCGTAAGCGTCTAAAGCCTTTTCGAAAAGTTCGGCTTTGGTGTAGGCATTGCCTAGATTATACCAAGCAGCAAAGGAATAGGGATCGTTATTGATAAACTGTAAATAGAAATTAATACTTTCTTCTGGTTTATCGAGTACATCAAAACAAAATGCTAACTCATAAAGTGCATCTTGGTTTTCCATATTTTGTTCTAAGCATTGCTTTAAGTATACAATGGCTTGTTCGTAATTACCTAGGTTTTCATAGGCATAAGCAAGTTGAAGATAAATATCATCTGTTTCTTCCGCAAATCTCAGTGCTTTTTCGTATTCAATTATAGCTGCTTCGAATTGTTCTTTCTTTTCAAAAATAGTCGCACGCAATTGGTAGATTTCTGGATTAGAACTTTCTAAGGTTTCTGCTTTTTCTAATAGAATTAAGGCTTCATTTATTCTATTGGTAACAGCAAATAATTGTGCTTTTCTGATAATAAAAATGGCAGCATATACATGTTGAGATAAAGCATATTCAATTACTTGTAATGCTTTTATTGGATCGTTTTTTTCAATAAAATAATCGATGATGCCTTCGAAAGATTGGGCATCAAAAAAATACTGATCTTTATTACGAATCATTTCCTCGTATCTTTCGACCGAAAATCTTAAATCTTCGGCATCATTGTAGTCAAAATCTTCGTCCATCTTAAATCTTCTAAAAATTCAACAACATGATTGTCACAATCGCTTGACAATCTGTCATAAACTTGTTAATTATTTGGCAATTTTTAGCAACTTTGTAAGGTCTAATTTTTCAACACATCTCAACAACTAATTTAAATAATTGATATATAAATAGATATGAAAAAATCCTTGTTTATAAAGCCTTTGGCCGCTTTTGCACTTGTATTCCTCTTCTTAGGTTTAAGCAATAGTTATGCCCAAAATTATTGGCAGCAAAAAGTGCAATATCGCATTCAAGTTCGCTTAGACGACGCTAACCACATGTTACTTGGCAACGAGGAAGTTGTCTATCAAAACAATTCGCCCGAAGTGCTCCAATATATTTGGTTTCATTTATGGCCAAATGCCTATAAAAACGACAAGTCTGCATTTGCAAAACAGCAATTACTCAATAAAAAGACCAAATTTCTTAAATCAACTGCAAAAGATAGAGGCTATATAGATAGTTTAGCATTCGAAGTCAATCAACAAGCAGTTAAAGTGGAATTCAATGACGAGTTCCCAGACATTTGTAAAATTATTTTAAACGCGCCTTTATTACCAGGTCAATCTTTGGTAATCACTACTCCTTTTAGGGTAAAAATACCTAATTCGTTTTCGAGATTAGGTCATGTTAAGCAAGCTTATCAAATTACGCAGTGGTATCCAAAGCCGGCAGTATTTGACCACAAAGGCTGGCATCCAATTTCCTATTTAGATCAAGGAGAATTTTACTCGGAGTTTGGTTCTTTTGATGTAAAAATAACTTTGCCTAGTAATTATATTGTTGCTGCAACTGGAAATTTGCAAACTAAAACAGAACAAATATTTTTAGATAGTTTAGCAAATGCAAAACTTGATTCCAGTAAAATGATTATCTCGCCTATTGGAAAAACTAAAGCAATTACACCAGCCTCCACTTCAACTTTTAAAACGCTTCATTATGTGCAAGACAGTGTGCATGATTTTGCTTGGTTTGCCGATAAAGATTTTATTGTTAGAAAAAGTAGTGTGCGATTACCTGTTTCTCAAAGAGCAGTAAATACTTGGGTAATGTATACACCCGCTAATAAAAAATATTGGGAAAAGGGAGTAGATTATGTGAACGAAGCGGTGTACAATTATTCTTTATGGAATGGCGAATATCCCTACAATGCTTGTACAGCAATAGATGGCGCCTTAAGTGCAGGAGGTGGAATGGAATACCCAATGGTAACAGTTATTGGCGGAGTTAGTAGCGCAAAAATGTTAGAAACAGTTATTGTGCACGAAGTGGGACACAATTGGTTTTATGGAATATTAGGAAGTAACGAAAGAAAACATGGATGGATGGACGAAGGCTTGAATACTTTTTATGAAAACCGTGTTACAAAAATGTTGAGCACAAGTAATGTAATGATTGGAGATTCTTCTTTAGCCGGTGTTAATCGCTTTTTTGATTTAAAAGATTTTCCACAGGGCTATGGTAATTATTTAACTTATATGATTGCCGCTACTTTACATAAAGACCAAGCTATTGAAACGCCATCAGCAGATTTTACGCCGATTAATTATGGAGCAGTAATGTATACTAAAACTGGATTGGTATTTTCTTATTTACAAGAATATTTAGGATTGAAAGTTTTTGATTCGGCGATGCATGTTTATTTTGACAGATGGAAATTTAAACATCCTTATCCAGAAGATTTAAAAGCAGTATTAGAAGAAGTGAGTGGTAAAAAATTAGATTGGTTTTTTGAGCATATGATTAACTCTACGGATCAAATTGATTTTAAACTAAGCGATGTACAAGCGGTCAACAATCAATTGGCTGTTAAAGTGCAAAACCGCTCTGGCTTTGAGGCCCCGGCTTTTGTTTCTGCTTTAGATCGCAGCGGAAATGTAATAGAAACATTTAAAACAGAGCCTTATGTAGGGACAAATATTTTATATTTTGATCAAGCAAAAGTGAGTAAGATTCAAATTGACCCCTATTATGTAATTCCAGAAGTCAACAGAAATAATAATGTGATGCGTGTTAAAGGGCCCTTCAAAGCAATGGAGCCTTTTAGCTTACAAGCTATAGGTTCTATTACCAATCCTAAAAAATCACAATTATTTTTTATGCCAATTATAGGGTATAATTCGTACGATAAATGGATGCCTGGTATAGCATTTTACAATCATATTTTTCCCTTTAAAAAATTCGAATATGAATTAGCGCCCATGTACAGCACCCAATATAAGGAATGGAATGGATTGGCCAAAGCCGCTTATCATAGCTATCCTAGCTTTGCGAAAGAAATAACCTACATGGTTAATTTCGCTACTTTCAATACAAATGATTTATCAAATGATTTCCTACAAGTGATACATTATGATAAATTTTCGAAGGCGAGTTTCAATTTAGATTTTGAATTTAAACAAGCTGCTTTGCAAAGTAATTTTCGCCAAAAATTAAGCTATCGTTTTATTCAAACAAATTTTGCCAGAACTTATGGCGATGCAAGTTCGACTGTGAACAATAACAAACAATATTTTCATGTCTTGAATTTCAATGCAGAAAATAGTGCTATTCAGTTGCCGCATTCCTTAGATTTACGTTATGAGTTTTCGAATAGGAGTACCCCAAAACCTTATCATAAATTAGCAGGAACTTTTACAGCAACCATTCCTTATCAGTCGCTTAGCAAAGGTCTAAATATTCGATTATTTGGAGGTTATAGCACGGCTGATGCTGACAATTTTAGCGGCGTAGGTTTATTCTCCGTTTCGGGAGATAATGATTATTTATTTGATCAGGTGTATACCGATAGAAATAATGGCCAGTTTTTTTATATACAAGAAGGTGGATTTAAAGCATTTACTAGTTTAGCTAATGCAAGTAGTATTTTAGCAATTAATCTGAAGGTGCCAACTCCTGCTCCGGTTCCAATTGGTTTTTTTGCTGATGCGGCTTATTTGCCAAATTATTTTGATACAGAAAATAGATTCAATTATGCAGCAGGTATTTATTTCCCAATCATCAATAATTTGCTAGAAGTATACATGCCTTTATATGTATCTACTTTTGGAAAAGGCTCATTGATTGATACAGAGAAGCCAAACTTTAAAGATCAAATTAGATTCATGATTAATTTGACTAATTTGCAACCTTTAAATCTACTACGAAAAATAACAATAAATTAAAATACCTATGAAATCAATTCAAGAAGTTATTCAAAATTTAGGCATACAAGCCGAAAACAAAGGAGCATCAACAGGTGCGGTTTGGTTTAATACTACTGGTGCTGCAATCGAATCTTATTCGCCAGTAGATGGTAAATTAATTGCAAAAATTAATCAAGGCACTGCCGATGATTATGAAAAAATAATGCAAACAGCAAGTGCTGCTTATTTGAAATGGAGAAAAATTCCAGCACCACTAAGAGGCGAGGTAGTGCGTCAAATTGGAAATGCATTGCGCGAACAAAAAGAAGATTTAGGAATGTTGGTTTCTTACGAAATGGGTAAGAGTTACCAAGAAGGTTTAGGTGAAGTACAAGAGATGATAGACATCTGCGATTTCGCTGTTGGCTTATCGCGTCAATTACATGGATTTACCATGCACAGCGAAAGACCTTTGCATAGAATGTACGATCAATACCATCCAATAGGAATTGTAGGTGTGATATCTGCATTTAATTTTCCGGTTGCCGTATGGGCTTGGAATGCAATGCTTGCCATGGTTTGCGGAGATGTTGTGGTATGGAAGCCAAGTTCAAAAGTAATGCTATGTGCTATTGCCACACAAAATATTGTAGCTAAAGTATTAGCAAATTGTAATGTACCAGAAGGCGTTATTAATTTAATTGCAGCTGGTTCTGCTTATGTTGGCGATCAATTTTTAGAAGATAAAAGAGTGCCTTTAATTTCTGCAACGGGCTCTACTAAATTAGGAAAAAGAGTAGGCCGCATTGTTGGCGAAAGATTAGGAAGAAGTTTATTAGAATTAGGTGGAAACAATGCCATCATTATTACAGAGCATGCCGATCAAGATATGGCTTTAAGAGCGGTATTGTTTGGCGCGGTTGGAACTGCAGGTCAGCGTTGTACTTCTACTAGAAGATTAATTATTCAAGAAAATGTATATGATGCCTTTAAAGCGAAATTGCTCAAAGCATATGCACAAGTAACCATCGGAAACCCTTTAGATGCAAGCAACTTAGTGGGTCCACTCATCGACAAAGCAGCAGTTGATAGTTTTACACATGCTATTGCAGCGGTTAAAGCAGAAGGTGGAAACGTTATTTTTGGAGGGGAAGTTTTAAGCGGCGCAAATTACGAATCGGGTTGTTATGTTAAACCTTGTATTGCGGAAGCAAAAAACGATTTTAAAATTGTACAAGAAGAAACCTTCGCGCCAATTTTATATATCATGAAATATAAAACAATCGACGAAGCCATTGCCATGCACAATAATGTGCCACAAGGATTATCATCTGCTATTTTCTCTACCAATATTTTAGAAACAGAAAAGTTCTTATCGCAGGAAGGTTCTGACTGTGGTATTGCTAACGTAAATATTGGCACCTCGGGTGCAGAAATTGGTGGTGCATTTGGTGGCGAAAAAGAAACAGGCGGTGGACGTGAGTCGGGCTCTGATGCTTGGAAAGTCTATATGCGCAGACAAACCAATACCATTAATTATGGTACCGAATTGCCATTAGCACAAGGCATTAAATTTGATTTTTAATATATCTATTAAATGATTATAAAAAAAGGCGGAACATTTGTTCCGCCTTTTTTTATAATTGACTTTGGAGCCTTTGTACTAATAAAAGAATAATTCTTTTATTGATACCAGAAATATCAGATTGGTAAATCACAAATTCTTCTTCGGTAAAAAGAGCCACAATCATTCCTACTAAATTATTTTTGAGCGTCAAATTCTTTTTTAACCTTTCTTCTATTAAAGCGGCTCTATCTCTGCTTCCTTTTGGCAAATCTATATTTCCTAAGTCTTTTAGAAAATAAGAAATAATAATTTCGTTTTGAAACTTAGCAATTGGCCTGAGTGTTTCGTTTTGAAATCGCTCTGCTGCTGAGCTGTCAAGGCTTTTGTCGTATTCGACTTTTGGCCTAATTTTAATCATCAATTCAGATCTTGTGCTCATATTTAATTTGCTTTATTTTATTTATTCCAAATTTCCCAACTGGTTTCGGCCTGATTTTCCAGCATGCTCGAACCGTTTGCAACAGTTGCGCCTGCTGCTTTTGCTTTTTTCATCAATAATGTTTCTGTTGGATTATATACTAAGTCAAATACAAAATGCTTATCTCCAATAAATTCAAATGGGATATTTGGACGTTCATTTATATTTGGGAAAGTACCCAATGGTGTGCAATTAATAATGAAAGTATGGTCTTCGAGTATAGCTTGATTCAATTCTTCGTAGGTTATTTCCTTACTATCTTTTTTCGGAGATCGACTAAGCAAATAAAAAGGTACCGCATGTTTTGCTAAGATATACTGCACTGCCTTGGAAGCACCTCCGGTGCCTAATACCAGGGCTTTATGCGATTTTAAATCTACAAATGATTGAATCGCTTTTTCAAAACCAAAGGCATCTGTATTGTATCCTATCCATCGACCATCTGCTAAGCAGGCAATAGTATTTACCGCTCCAATAGTTTGTGCCTGTTCCGAAATTTCATCTAAAAAAGGAATGATACTTTCTTTATAAGGAATCGTAACATTTAATCCGCATAAATTAGCTTGCGTATTTTTTAGAGCGCTAATCTCTTCGATATTTTCTAATGGGAATAATTCGTATTGGGCATCAATGATCTGTTCTCTTTCAAACTTATTTTTAAAATAGTTTGGCGAAAAAGAATGGTTTAACGATTTTCCAATTAATCCGAATATTCTCATGTTGGGGAATTTATTTTATAAATTTCCAACCATGCTTTCTGGTTTTACCCATTCATCGAATTGCGCATCGGTAAGCAAGCCAAGTGCAATGGCTGCAGCCTTAAGCGTCAAGTTTTCTTTATGCGCTTTCTTCGCAATTTTAGCCGCATTATCATAACCAATATGGGTATTCAATGCGGTAACTAACATCAACGAATTATCTAAATTCTTTTTAATATCTGCATAGTTTGGTTCAATGCCTACTGCACAATTATCGTTAAACGAAACGCATGCATCTCCAATTAATCTGGCAGAGTGTAACACATTAGCAGCAATTAAAGGTTTGAATACATTGAGTTCGAAGTGACCTGTTGCACCGCCAATGGTAACGGCAACATCGTTGCCAATTACTTGCGCACAAACCATGGTTAAAGCTTCTGGTTGTGTAGGGTTAACTTTTCCTGGCATAATAGATGAACCGGGTTCGTTATCAGGAATAATAATTTCACCAATGCCACATCTTGGTCCAGAACTCAACATGCGTACATCGTTACCAATTTTCATTAATGCAACGGCAGCTCTTTTAAGTGCACCCGATAATTCTACCATCGCATCGTGAGCAGCCAAAGCTTCAAATTTATTTGGCGCAGTAATAAAAGGTAAGCCAGAAATTTCGGCAATTTTTTTAGCCACTAATTCGGCATAGCCTTTCGGCGCATTTAATCCAGTACCAACAGCTGTTCCTCCTAAGGCTAATTCGCTAACCATAGTTAATGCATTATTGATTGCACGCATGCTATTGGTCAGTTGTTGTGTATATCCCGAAAATTCTTGTCCTAAAGTTAATGGGGTAGCATCCATAAAATGCGTACGACCAATTTTAACAATATCTTTAAAAGCCAATGCTTTTGCCGCAAGTGTATCTCTTAATAAAGTTAAACCTGGTAAAGTAATTTCTGCAATTTGTTTGTAAGCCGCAATGTGCATAGCGGTTGGGTAGGTATCATTAGATGATTGAGATTTATTTACATCGTCGTTTGGATGTAAAATTTTATGCTCATCGTTTAGTTTTCCTCCTTTTATCACATGCCCTCTATTGGCAACCACTTCGTTCACATTCATGTTGCTTTGCGTGCCTGATCCTGTTTGCCAAATAACAAGTGGAAATTCCTCATCTAATTTTCCTGCAATTATTTCGTCACATACTTCGGCTATTAAAGTTGCTTTGTCTGCTGCTAATACGCCTAAATCTTGATTGGTAAATGCAGCTGCCTTTTTTAGAATAGCAAATGCACGAATAATTTCTAGTGGCATTTTATCTGCAGCGCCACCTATTTTAAAATTTTGTAATGATCTTTGAGTTTGTGCAGCCCAATATTGATTAGCCGGAACTTGTACTTCGCCAAGGCTGTCTTTTTCTATTCTGAATTCCATTGTTATTGAATTTTGTGTATGCAAATTTAGCCATTTGTTCATTATCATTTGAATTTTACTCCCTTTTTCGGTTGTTTTTCGGTTAAAATATTTTAGAGTTTTTCATAATTGTGGATAATTCATTCTTATTATAGCCGTTATAAGGCTTTACATTTGTTTTGATTAAATAGGTGGCCATTGCCATCAATCACTTACCATTAAAATATTACATATGAAGATGAAAATCATGCGATTGTTGACGGTACTATTTATATTGTCTACAGCTGTATCTGCGGCACCTAAAAAAGAATTTTTAGGTGTAAAATTTGATAGAGATTTATTAAACAGATTTATTCCTGTTTCTAAAAGAAAGTTTTTAAAAATGCAAAGCTTTCGCGACTCACTTCAGCGCGATTTAAATGTTGAATTAATTAAAAATGATAGTTTAACAAAATTAGTAAATCTTAAAAATGATACCATTGCAGATTTACAAGACGAACTAGTATTGTTGAAAGAAAAGCATGCTAATTTAACAGCACAGTATACAACACTATCAGATAATTATAAGCAACTAAGAGCAAATAGTTCTGATGAAATTAAAAAATTAATTAAAGACTTAGAGGCTGCGCAAGCTAATTTAGTTGCGAGAGAAAAGCGTTTACAAGAAGTAGAAGACGCGATGAAAAAACGTGATGACATGGTTAATTCATTGCGAGATAAATTAGCTAAAGCATTACTAGGATTCAATAAGAGCGGGCTTTCTGTTAATATTAAAGACGGAAAAGTGTATGTTTCTTTAACCGATAAATTATTATTTAGTACAGGTAGCATCGAAATTGACCAAAGAGGTCAAGAAGCTTTAATTGAATTGGTAAAGGTGTTAAAAACACAACCAGATATCAATGTATTAGTAGAAGGCCATACCGATAATATGAAAGTATTTAACTTAGGACAAATTAAAGACAACTGGGATTTAAGTGTGTTGAGAGCAACTTCTGTGGTTAGATTTTTAACAGAAAATCAAAGCTTAGATCCATTAAGAGTGAACGCATCTGGTCGTGGCGAATATTTGCCAATTGAAAAATCAAATGCAGCCGAATCAAGAAGTAAAAATAGAAGAATAGAAATTATCTTAACACCTAAGTTAGATGAATTGTATCGTATGTTAAATGACGATACAAAATAATCAATAGTACATCTCCATAAAAAAAGGCTGCAATAATTATTGCAGCCTTTTTTTATGCTTATTAAAATGGGCTTATAAAATCTTTAAAGGTTGGTAACAAGTAGTCTTTCTCCGAAACGTGAATTGCAGGCACTTTCCAGTCTATGGCAAGTGTTTCATCGTTAAAGCGAATGCCCCCTTCGGAAGCCTTATGGTAGTAATTCGAACATTTATAGCAAAAAATAGTTTGGTCTGCTAAGGTCGAAAAACCATGGGCGAAACCTGGTGGAATCCATAATTGCAAATGATTTTGATCGTTTAATTCTATCGCAAAAGATTGTCCGTAGGTTGGAGATTTTTTTCGAATATCAACTACTACATCTAATACGGCTCCTTGCAGAACGCGCACTAATTTGCCTTGTTCAAATGGGGGCGCTTGATAATGTAATCCTCTAATGGTTCCTTTTTGAGAAAGCGATTGGTTATCCTGAACAAGCGATAAGTCAATATTAATCTCTTTAAAAAAATCGGCACGAAAACTTTCATAAAAGTAACCGCGGTCATCTTTCCAAACCTTTGGCTCAATGACCAATAAATCGGCAATAGGCGTGTCTATAATTCTCATGCTACTATTTCTAATATTGTTCGAAAGGCTGCAAATTTATTAGCATATTTTTGCTGATGATCCGCTTGTAAAGCAGGCGCAAAATGAATTTGATATTCTTTTAATTTCTCCATAGAAGGAGCAACATATTGAAAAGAATAAGTGATGCCATCTTGTGGTGGATCCAAAAGTTTTAATATCTTATTGCTGCTAAAACAGCCAGTCGCTAGTACTTCGGGTACATGCACCTCTTTCATCCAGCTAAGCCATTCCTCATGAATTGCTGGATCAATATTTACGGTAACGCTATATAAAATCATATGTAAAAGTATAAAAAAAATTATAAATCATCGCCTCTCCATTTTCTATACAATTTCCTTGCTGCGACTGCATATAAACTTCCTGGCATTTCTACTATTAATCGTTGTAGGTATTCCATTCCTTTTTTGCGATCGTGTAGCAGTGTATCAAAGGTGTTGGCTAAACAAAACAGCGCATCATCGGCCCAAATACCATCGGCATAATTCGAAACCAATTGCGTTAATTTCTGAACAGCAGCCGTTGTATCATTTAATTTTAAATCAATTTGCGATTTAGTCCATAAAATATCATCTGCTAATTCGTGTGCCGGGTATAAAAGATTGATACTATCTAAAACCAAATTTGCTTGCTTGTATTTTTGCTGAATAATAAATAGATCAGCTTTTGCATATAAACTCAGCGCATCCGAGGTGCTATCTAAATTAGTGTTGTCAGCAATAATCAAGCTTAAATTAATTGCATCGTTTGCGATTAATTGAGAAGTAGAAGATTTTAAAATATCTAATTGCGATTTTGCCCATTCAAATTCGGAAGTATAATATGCTAATTGTGCATTCTTAAATTTAGCTAATTGCCCAATGGGCTCGTCTTTATTGGCTTTATCTACCTGGCCATATAATAATGCTGCTTCCCAAATTTCACCAGTCATTAAATAAACATCACCTAAAACTAATTTACATTCATTAATGAAACTAGGTTTGCCTATTTGATCTTCTATTATTTTTTCTAAAACACTAGTTGCTAAATTGGGCTCTTGTAAATGGTATGCCAATAGTTCTGCGTATGCCTTTCTTGCAATTGCAGCGTTATTACCTCCATCATTTAATTGAATGTAATTTTCAAATAGTGGCTTAAGTGCTAAAAGCACCTGTGGTGTTTGGTTTAAAGCAATTGCTTTGGATTTTTGTGTAAGTAATAAATTAAGTTTAGCAGTTGCTAAATACTCATTGTCTATTCCCTGTGTAATAATATATTGATAGGCTTTAATAGCGACATCGAATGCGCCATTTTCTTTACATATTTCTGCATAGTTTATAATAGTTTGGCCCTCATCTCTTCTAATCCTATCCAATGCAATGTTTTGTGTTAAGCCTGCTTCGTAATCTTTTAACTGAACATATACCCAGCTAAGCAATTCATTATAAAATCCAAAATTAGGGTTGAGTTGCGATTTTTTGAGCAATACATTTTTGAGTAATTGTAATTCATTTTGTTCTGTGAGGTAATCACTGAAAGCATTTTGGGCTTGTTGTATAGAAATTAAACCTGCTTGAACAAAATCTAATTGTTCTTCTATAATGGCAGATTTATTATTCTGAATAAAATTAACTTTACTGAGTTCATTGTAAAACAAACTGGGGTTGTTGTTTTTTATTCGTTGACTAGCAATGAGTTTTTTTATAAATTCTAATTCATTTATTTCAAATAAATTAGCAATGAGTAGGGTAGCATTTGCAATATTATCATCAATGGCTGTAATTGATTTATCAAATTCTTTAGTTGCCTTATTATTTTCACCTTGTTTTAATAATAAATTTCCTAAATCGAAATGATATATAGCCTGCGGATAAAATTTCTTAGGTCTTTTTTTGATTACTTTTTCGGCTTTTTCAAATTGCTTTAATTGTAACAATGAGTTTACATAGGAGCGATAATTTTGCTCATTCGAAAGGTCTTTTAAGTATATTTGTTCTAGCAGCAAAACGGCTTTATCTGTTTCGCCATTAGATAGATACTGTGCTGCAAGCTTTTCGTTAGTTTGCGCTAGGCAATGGGCATTGCTAAAAAGCAAAATAAGTATGGAAACAAATAGCAAGTGCCGATTTTTCATGATGGCTAATTTATGAAAAATGTAATAGATTTATCAATATCAAATGATAGTTTTATGTTTTATTTACCCTTAAGCTTTATTTAAAAGATGTCTCAAAGTAATATAGCCTTTAAAAGAAACTTTGCATTGATTCCAGTTTTTATGGTAGTGCTTACTATTACTTTTTTGATAGCACTTTTTTTTGGTTATAATTTTACCAAAAAAGTAGTAGAGTCGCAGTTTGCTACTAATAAGGTAGAAGTTTTAGAAGAAACACTTAAGCCATATAATCATTTAGTTTTTAATCAAATCCCAAAAATTTCTATTCATCATGGATTTTTGAATGAGTCATCTATTTTAAAACTTTCTGCTAATTTTTTTAAGACAGATTCATTTATTAAATCGATCACATTTTATGACATAAATGTTGGAAACATGCCTATCGAAGATGGTTTCAAGCAAGAGAAATTAGCCATTGGAGTGAATGCAGTATATCGAATAGATCATGCTAATCCTAGATTGGCTAAGTGTTTATTTAGTAAAAATAAATTTGGCGAATTTAGTGGGAAGGACGCAAACAATTTTACTAAATGTGTTTTAAAATATGCTGAATTTATTAGCAATTATGATTCTACCATACCCATAGCAACCGATCAAATTTTTAAATCATTTTATACTTTTAATGACAAACAAATTTCTTTTATCAATGTGCCATCCGCTGCCGATATTAAGATTTATCAAACGATAAGCAAATTAGATGTACCGGTCGCTGTTTCTTTCGATCAAGATATGTTAAGCTTTGATTTAGATCCAGAGCAATTGCCTATTATTAATAACAGCCCAAAATTATATGAACATATTTATGTAAAGCCTGTTACTTACGATTCACTCATAAATGACAAGCATTATTTAACTACGAGTATTGCTTTGTCTGGTGCTTTTTCTGGCTATCAGCTTTATTTTATTTCTTCGAAATCATTTTTTATACAAAGGGTAAGCATGTTGTTTGCGCCAATAGCCATAGGCATTTCGGCTTTTTATATCATCATGTTAGTAATTGCTATTTTAATTTATCGAAACTTAAGTATCAATTCTAAACTATTTAAGTTGCAATATGATTTTTTAAATAATTTAACACATGAATTTAAAACACCTGTAAGTGTGATTAAGATTGCAGCAAACAATATGAAATCTAAATCCGAATTAACTACAAAGGAGAAAGATTTATATGTTAGAATTTTAGATGAAGAAGCAGACAAGCTCAACGATTTGATGAACAAATTACTTTCGCTTACTCAATTAGAGAACCGTTCTTTAAAAGTGAATATTCAGGAAATTGATTTAGGCCAATTGTTCATGGAATTCAAAGAATCCTATCAGCTTAAATATCCTGATTTTCAAGTATCATTTAATTTAAACAGTATCCAAGTGATAAACTCAGATAAAGTTTTACTTATCAGTTTATTTCAAAACTTATTTGACAATGCTTATAAATATTCACATCCGCATAAGCGCTTTTTAAATATTATTGTAGAAAGAAGAAAGCAGCATATTGCTTTTAGATTTATAGATAAAGGGATTGGTATTGAAAAAAACGAGCTAAGAAATGTTTTCAAAAAATTCTATCGTATCGAAAATCAATTCAATCAGAATGGGAGTGTGGGTATAGGATTAGCATTTTGTAAAGAAGTGGCTAATTTTTTGGATGGAGATATTGAAGTAAAGAGCGAATCTGGTGCGGGATCAGAGTTTATTGTAAGCTTACCATTCAATTATAATGAGCTTGTTACAAAAAGCTAATCATTTATATTTTACTTTTGCTATACAATTATGGAAATAAATCAAGTTAAAATAGCGGTCATCGAAGATGATGAAAACATGCGTTTATTAATTGCGCAAAGACTTATTCAAGAAGGCTTTCAAGTGATAGAAGCGGCAGAAGGTAACGCAGCACAGGCACTCATTTTGGAAGAGCAACCTCATATTATTTTATTAGATTGGATGCTACCTGGTAAATCTGGTATGGAAATATGTACCGCTTTAAGGCAACACGATTACGCCGGCATTATCATTATGGTAACTGCTAAGGCACAAGATGTGGATAAAATAGATGCATATCATTTTGGTGTTTCGGATTATATCACCAAACCATTTAATATGGAAGTTTTAATTGCCTTGTTAAATAATAAAGTTAAATATATTGTTAACGCTGAAAAAACTGACTCCATTAAATTTGCTAATATGGAGCATCATCCTAATTCTCATTTATTAATGAGAGATGGGAAAAAAGTAGAATTAACAATCCTAGAAAATAGAATATTACTTTATTTCTTAAAGAACAGAAACAAAGTAATTAACAGAGAGGAATTGATGTTGGTAGTTTGGGGTTATAATTCTGACGTGAACACAAGAACTTTAGATATGCACATTGTGCGCTTGCGTAAAAAAATTGAAGTTAACCCCGAAATGCCTTTGTTTGTTCAAACGGTAAGGGGTATTGGCTATAAATTTGTAGTAGTATAAATTAGAAAATAATATTTTTCTTTTTGATTTTAGAGTAGGTAAACTCTTCTTTAGAATTAGCGCCGTCTACATCTCCAGCAATTTTAGCATATAAAGAATCTTTCCCTTTTTTCTGATAAACAATCATTTTTGGATAATCATTCTCTTCGTTTTCAAATACACTACTACTATCATTTTGAGTCATAATAAATGCAGCAGTATCAATTTCGTTGATGGCAACTTCGAAGGTGATGGTGCCAGCTCTTTCTTTTATATTTGCTATTTCCGAAAAAGTGGTATCTCCCTCATTTGAAATATTTGTAGTATGACCTATGTAAGTAGAGTCATCTGATTTTATCCACTCTTCAATTAATACGCCATCTGCAGATTGGCTCTCCCATTTACCGAGCATCCATTTTAAACTTTTAATGGAATCTTTTCTTTCTGGTTTGCAAGCGTTCAACATACTTATACTGTATACTATGCAGGCGCTGTAAATAATCGATTTTGTTTTCATATTTGCTTATACAATATTAAATATTTTTCGCAAACCATACAACTAAAGCTTGGCTAATTAATAAGCCATCAATTAAAATAGTATAATAGAAATTCTTATGGCTGCTTTTAAATTTAAAAATTACTAAATAGCTAAAAAGAATATGCAATAACAAGGCTATGGTAGTTGAGAATCCAACACTATCATAAAGAAAACTGGTGCTGATGATTAGTACTGCTAATATTAATCGAATAATAAAATAGGACTTTTTTTCTCCAATTAAAACCGGAATAGATGGCAAATTATTTACTTTATCTTTTTGGAAATCTTTAATATCAAATAACAAACTTAAAATAGCAATAAATAAAAAGTTATTTATTAATACAATGGCTAAGCTTATTTTATTTACAGCATAAAAATTTATTGGAATGTATACAGTCACAAGTGTCCAAGAAAATGCGATTAGAAAAATTTTTAATCCTTTTATTTGCCTAAGCCTGAATGCACTGTTTTTATTAGCTTTAAGAGGCAAATTATATCCAATAGCAATGATTGCTGCAAAGGAAAATTGACTGATTGTATTTTTATTTAAAAAAGATGCAATGTATAATAAGGTTAAAAATGTGAATAAAAAAAATAATTTTTCAAAAGTTAAAAAGGATTTTTTTTCTTGATTAAAAGCATAGGAAAAGCTTTCTGCTAAATTATAACTAAATGGGGTTGCAATGGTTACGAACAATAATATATAAGGGTTAATTGGGATATTGAAAAGTTGGTAGCTCAACCAAGTTTGTGCAAGTGCTGCAATAGCAATAATTATTTTATGGTTTTTTAAATGAGTTAATAAACTTTCGCTTAACATAGCTAGGCTCTTTTTAATTCAAAAATGGTAATCTCTGGTAAAATGCCAATTCTGCCTGGGTAACCTAAAAATCCATACCCAACATTCACATATAATTTTTGATGGTCTTGTTGATATAATCCAGACCATTCTGGGTATACATATTGAGAAGGGCTCCATTGATAATCTCCAAATTCAAAGCCAAGTTGCATTCCATGGGTATGCCCTGCAAACATCATATCAATATTCGGGTAATCTTTAATAACCTGAGCGCGCCAATGGCTAGGGTCGTGAGACAATAATAATTGTATTTCATCTGCTTCGATCCCTTTACTTGCAAGATCTAACCTGCCTTTTTTAGGAAATCTACTAGAGGAGCTCCAGTTTTCGACACCAATGAGTGCAATTGATTCTGAACCGATTTTAAGGCGCCTATGTTCGTTTCTTAATAAATTCCAACCTAATTGTTCATGAACTTTTACTAAATCTTTTAAGTTTTGTTTTTTTGCTGTATCACTTGGCCATTTTTTGTAATCTCCATAATCATGGTTTCCGAAAATAGAGTATACTCCCATAGGTGCTTTAACTTTATCGAATACATTCATATAGTCCGACATCTCTTTTGTTTGATCGTTTACTAAATCTCCGGTAAAGAAAATGACCTCACATTTTTCGGCATTTAACAAATCAACACCACCTTGTACTGCTATTTTATTATCAAAACTTCCAGCGTGAATATCTGAAATTTGGCCAATGGTCATGCCATCAAATGCAGGAGGCAAATTATCAATAAATATTTTTTTTCTTTTGATTCTATAATCATAAACATTATTAGATAAAATCCCGAAGTTCAAGCCTACAAAGGGTAAGCCAGCCATAATTATTCCTGCTTTGCTTAAAAATTCCGACCTCGGTATGGTATTTCTTGCTGCGGTTTGTGGAGCGTTTTCTGCTATGATTATGTCTTTATTTTTTTTACTAAAAATCCAGATAGTAAGTCTTTTTATATCATCTATTAATAAAAAAGGAACAACAAATAACTTACTAAAATAATGAATGAAAAACCATACAAATAAAAATGTTCTTAATCCTCTATTGATCGAAAAATAGATTCCTATAAAAACACCAGCAATTGTAATGATCACAGCTAGCCAATAGGCTAATTGTAAGTTGCTGTTTCGTTTTGTGCGCAATTTATGGAAAGTTGTTTTGATCGCTTCCCATACATAAAAGTCTACTCCTATTAAAAAAACAGAGACAATCAGTAAGCCATATATTCTATTCTCCATTTATTTTTACGAAATAATACTTTTCTTTTGCTTTAAGTATTTGGAATGCTAAATTTACAATATATCAATTGTATTGTCATGCGTAATTTTAAATCTTTTACTTTTTTCTTGTGTATTTTTTTGATGCACAGTTTTAATTCGTTAAAGGCCCAAGGTTCTCGCGAATCTATTTTGAAGGTGCTAGAAGTTCAAAGAATAGCATGGAATCAGGGAGATTTAAAAACTTATATGGAGGGTTATTGGCATTCCGATTCTTTGGTTTTTATTGGAAAGAATGGTCCAAAATATGGTTGGGATAATACCTTAGCAAATTATATGAAATCATATCCAGACGTAAACGCAATGGGTTATTTAGATTTCGATCATTTACATATCACACTATTGAATAAAAAGTTTGCGTATGTTAGTGGTTCATGGAAGCTCACACGAGCAAAAGACGAATTAAAAGGGTATTTTACCTTGCTATTTAAAAAAGTAAAAGGAAAATGGGTTATAGTTTCAGATCATTCTAGTTAAGATGAAATTTCATAAAAATAATATTTTTTATGTTTTAGCATTGCTATATGTTTTGCTAACCTATTTTTGTCGTAACAATATATTTTTTGGAGATATGGTGCAATTTGCATCACGACACCCACATTTTTTTTTAGCAAACCAATTTCAAACCATATACCTTCCGAATTATTTAGATAGCGGACATCCACCGTTATTTGGCATATACATTGCCTTTGCTTGGTTTGTGTTCGGAAAATCTTTATTGGTTTCTCATGTTGCCCTATTGCCATTTTTACTTCTCATTGCTTATCAAGTCCCTCGGTTATTGAGTCGTTGGTTGAGTGGTTTTGCCTTGTTGTTTAGTTCTTTGTTGGTATTGCTAGAACCAACTTTATTGGCACAAGCCACTTTGGTTTCGCCCGACATTGTTTTAATGGCCATTTTTATTACGAGTATTAATTTATTTTTAAATAAAAAATATAATACGCTTGCGCTTGTTTTAATTCCATTAGGATTGATTTCTTTAAGGGGAATGATGGTTCTATTTGCAAGTTTTTGTGCCATCATCTTAAATAATACTTTTGAGCAAAGGAAATTTAATCGCCAATATTTTTTTACCGTTACCTTCGTTTTTTTACCTTCAGTTGTAATAGCTGCTGCTTGGTTGTGGCTTCATTATCTTCATACCGGTTGGATTGGCTTCCATTCAGATTCTCCCTGGGCAAGTTCATTTCAACGAGTATCCTTTGCCCAAGTGCTAAAAAATGCACTACTATTTATTTGGAGACTCATCGATTTTGGGCGCATCACCGTATGGCTGCTTGCATTATTCCTATTATTTAAATTGAAATTTGCTAAGCAATTGAATTTAAAGTTTAGCATTAGTATAGTGGTATTTATTTTAGTTTTTGCTGCAAATACGCTATTTGCAGATGGCTTAGTTGGACATCGCTATTTTTTGCCTATTTATTTTTTAACCTTGGTTTTTGTTTTAATAAATATACCAGATGCTTTTCCAAAAAATAACAAGTTAGCATATGCCATGTTGTTCCTTTCGTTTTTAATAGGAGCGACTTTTGTATATCCAAGTAAAATAGCAATGGGGTGGGATGCAACGCCGGCGCACCTTTCTTATTATTCCTTACGAAAAGATGCTATAAGCTATTTAAATAAAAATAACATTCCGCTACAAACAGTTGCTTGTGGTTTTCCAAATCTTGACAGTAGAGAAATTTTAGAATTGAATGGCGATAGCAGTCATTTTAATTCGTATTCGGATACTACATTAAAATATATTTTATATTCAAATGTGTTTAATTACCCCGATAGTTTGATTGATAAAATAGAAAAAACGCCAGCAATTTATTATCAAAAAAAAGGTGTTGTGTTTATTGGAATCTATGCTATTGCTAAATAGTATTTATAAATTATTGATTAGCGCAATTAGTAATTGATTTCGGTTATTGGTGCTTAATGCTTGGTTCATTAAGGAAATCTCTACTTTTAATTTTTTATTTTGCACATAGCCTAATCCTATGGCAAATCTATTCCTGTCGAATAATTCAGCAGTGTTTTTTAAAAACAATTCATTATTTGTACAAAAATACCATGTTTTAGGGTCTAATTTTTGTTTACCAATGGGGTAATTTATAGATATAAAACACCTGAGACGCAACTGTTGTCCCGCAGCAAGATACCTTTGTTCTAATCGCCATCTATTTAGTAATACTGCTTTTTTGTAGTTAAATTTATATAGGTATTGCTCAAATAGACTATTTTCTTGGCTTGATTTTTTTAAATCGCTATTAGCTATATAATCTTCGTTATAGATATAGGTATAACCGAAACTCACGATATGGTTATTATTTGCCAGAGGATATCCTATATTTCCGCGTAATAATATTTGTTGTATATCTCCAATGGCATTGTAATTTCTTAAATGAATTTCGCCTGTTGACACCAATTTGTGTGGTAAATTTATGGTGCCATTATATACCATCCAATTGCCAAATTTTGCTGGTTGCGCATAGCTTATTTGGCAAGTAATTACAAACGATATGAATAGGTATTTAAAAACAGAAATATTCATTTTTATTGATTAGACAAAGCTATTTTTACGCTTACAATATAATTTAATACTGCGTTTTTTTCTTCAATAGTTATATTGGCTTTGATCGCCATATCGTCTATAATATGCCCCCATTGTGAATTATTAAAATTATTAATATCTCTCGCTTCATGACAATGAATACATGCTCCAGCGGTATATAGTTTATATCCTTGGTTTAATAATTCCATACTGGCATTGGAATTACTTTTTTGAATAATTGTTAATGCAGCTTCGTTTGGAGGATATAGTTTAACCGCTTGCTTAGGTGCAGGGAAACCAGTATTTCCAGAAAAATTATTATATGGATTTACATTTTCAATTACTTCTTTTTTGATGGATGTTTGTGCAATTTTTGGCACTTGTTTTTTTACCGTACAAGCATACACTAAGAGCATAAAACCTAAAAGGGTTATGGGCAATATTTTTTTCATAAATAATTAATTTATTTTGTATAAAATAATTTTACTTGGACTGGCATCGCTTTCGAATGAGGCGATTTGAATATTCACTAAATAGGTATCGTCTACTATTTCTTCTTTTACATATACCATTTCTGTGATGGTGCAATCATATCTAGGATTAGTTGGGTAATCCCAATAAGCATGATGAGCAGCTAGTGCACCTTCATCTTCTTCACGATCTACCGAAGGCAAATCGATGATTAAATGTTTAATTCCTTTTAATCTAATGGCTGCAGTTAATTTAGGATCAAAATAACAAGGGTTGTTGCCCGAATAATTTGCAGTTAGTTTATCGTTTGAATTTGGTAATGTGCGAATAATTAAGGCTTCTGTTCCTGCTGGAATTTTTGCTAAATCAAGAATTTGTTCATCTATAAGATAATCGCCATTTGCTATTTTTTTAGGGCTTACAGAAAGGAGCAACCCTAAAAAATGAAACTTTTTTAAACATTGATTAATCGTGATGCGCTCTTTACTTATATGGCCTAAGCATTCGGTATGCGTGCCATTGCCATGGGCATTCAGCATTAAGTTTTCACAATTAGCCGATCCGCCTAATGCTACAGAACCAATAAAGTTACCAACCCGAATAGGCTCAAACCTTGGTGCAGGTATATGAAATGCCAAGGGTCCTTCTTTAGGATTTAAAGGAATGGATATGTCTATTGGTTCGTTTAAATTAACAAATTTTGCTTCAGAGATATAAACCTTATTTAGTGTCATTTTCAAATTTTAAAAAAACAATTCAGCAGCAATTTTATCTGCCATTAATTTTCCGTTATGGGTAATATTTAATTTATGGTTTGCATTACTTAACCAATTATTTTTTATTTTATCTTCTGCTTTTTGTAAAAGGATATTTTTATTTGCAGAGCCAAAAGCATCTTCGAAATAATTCAAGTCAGCTCCCCATATCGTTCTTAAAGAAAGCATTAAATATTCATTCATTCTATTTTCCAAAGATAGTATTTCTATAGTCGATGGAATAATGTCTCTTCTTATTTGATCAATATATTGATGGTTATTCGCTATATTCCATTCTCTTGTACTTTGGTTAAAAGAATGAGCAGAAGGCCCTATCCCTAAGTAAGAATGCCCTTTCCAATAGGCCGTATTATGTTTTGCATAATGACCTTCTTTGCAAAAATTAGAAATTTCGTAATGTATAAAATGATTTTCTTCCATTACAGCTTGTAATATTTCAAACTGATAGGCTGTTTTTTCTTCCACTAAAGGTTTTTGTTTTCCTTTATTGATAAAGCTAGCCAATGCTGTTTTTTCTTCTACTGTTAAAGCGTAAGAAGAAATATGTGGAATATCATGAGACAATGCAATTCCTATATTTTCTTGCCATTCTTTATCAGTTAATTCTGGTAGACCATATATTAAATCGACACTTAAATTTTCTATGCCTATGTCTTGCGCTCTTTTAATGCAAGACATTGCCTCTGCCGAATTATGTGCTCTATTCATCCAAATTAAATCGCGGTCTATAAAAGACTGAATACCTATGCTGAGTCTATTAATCCCCATCTGCACATAGGCTTTTAATTTCTCCTTATTTAAATCATCTGGATTGGCTTCGAGGGTTATTTCTGCAGTGCTATTAACTTCAAAATTATTTACAATATATTGAAGTATTTGAGCAATGTCTTTTGCTGGTAAAATAGAGGGACTTCCTCCTCCAAAATAAATACTATCAACAGGTGCATCACCCAAATAATTTCGACGAATTTGCAGCTCTAATAATAAAGCCGCAACTAATTCGTCTTTATGCTTCAATTGTGTACTAAAGTGAAAGTCACAATAATGACATGCTTGTTTACAAAAAGGAATATGAATATAGATACCAGCCATGCCACTAATTTCCGTAAATTTAATTAATTTTAACTAATGTATTTTTGGAAGTATCCTTTATTAATTTTGTTTTTCATTATGCCATACTTTGCTTTAGCGCAAAATGGCTATACGCTAAAATTACATACGCTTCAATCGAATGGGCAGACTTTAACAGAAACAAATGAATTTACAGATACTATCCAAAGGGCAGCTTTTATCAATCAAAAGTTGCAATACTATTTTTCCCAAGGCTATGTTTATGCAGCTATCATTCAATTAAATGACAGTGCAACAATTAAAATCGCAACCATTCAATTACAAGAAAAATATTATTGGAACAGTCTTCAACTAAGTGCGCAAGCAGCACAATTGTTAACAAGCTTTGAACCACAAATTCAAACTTTAACAACACAAGCAATTGATCCTTTAAAAATTGAATTGTTGTTCGAAAAAATTTTAAATTATATCGAAAACAATGGTTATCCATTGGCTAGTTTACAATTTGATTCCATAAAAATTAATGATCATCGTGTGGATGCTACCATCAATTTAATAACTGGAAAATTAATTAAAATTGATAGTGTAACCGTCTCTGATCCATCGGTAATTAGTCCTGTTTATCTAGGGGCGTATATTGGACTTAAGAACGGCTCTTTTTATAATCAAAGAAAAATAAATTTAATCAACGAGAGAGTCAATCAATTAGATTTCTTAACTTTAAAATACAATCCAATTGTTGTGCAAGGGGAGGGTAAAGTTAAATTAGTTGTATCGCCCGAACGTAAAAACCAAAACCAAGCAGATGGCTTGGTTGGATTGATTCCTAGCGCAAACGGGAAAGCTAATTTTATCGGGCAATTTCATTTAAATTTGAAAAATGTTTTCAAAAGAGGAGAGTTAATTGATTTTAATTTTAAAGGTCAACCTAATAATACCAGAGACCTAAATTTAAAATTAAATTATGATTATTTGTTGGGCTCATTTATTAGTACTGAACTGCTCTTTTCTATCAGAAGACAGGATACCAGTTTTATAACGGTTACCCAAAACTATGCCTTTCCTTATTATTTTTCTGCAAAGAATTATTTAAAGTTTTTTTATAGTAATCAACAAACAAGTTTAATTTCTACAAAGCGTTTCGCAAATCTTAATACTTTACCAATTTTTGCTGATGTAATTAACCAACAATATGGAATAGGATTTAAATACCTTCATTTTATAAATGAATTTTATCCTAAGAAGGGCTATCACATTACTGCTAGTATTGCATTTGGCAATAGAACGATTATTCGTAACAGCCAAGTGCAACAAAGTCTTTATGATAGTATTAAATTACAATCAATTCAATTTAATGCAAATTTAATTGCTGCCCTGTATCTTCCTTTAGCAAAGCGATCTGTACTTTATTGCTCAACACAATTGCAGCATATTGCGGCTACTAATTTATTTCAAAACGAATTAATTCGATATGGAGGGCTCCAAAGTTTAAGAGGATTCAACGAAGAGTCTCTTAATGCAGCTACATTTAGTTTGTTTACTGTAGAGTATAGATTTTTGTTAGATTCAAAAACTTTTATGCATTTATTTTTCGACCAAGCCATTGCAAAGAATCCATTGGCCACCTATGATAAAATTACCCAGCCATTTGGCTTTGGACTTGGATTAAATATAGCAAGTAAAACGGGTGTCTTTTCAATTACTTATGCATTAGGCAAAACTAACAGCTCGCCTATTAATTATGCAAACGGGAAAATCCATTTTGGAGTTATTAATTATTTTTAAGCATTCAAAATCATTGTTGTATATTTGAAGCACCCAATCTCCTAAATAAAATAGATGTACCAAAGGCTAACTTTTTTCTTGTGTTTAATGTTATTCGTATTGAATACGCTTTATGCCCAAGATTCAATCAGTAAGGCTAACTTAGCGCAACAACCCTTGGTGAATGCTCCTTTTCAAAAAATCGATCCTAATCAAATTCAACTAGCTTATTTTCAAACAAAATCTGGCTTAACAGATTTTAATTACCAGTCTTTAGCTATAAAGCAAATCCATTTTTCTGATACCAATAATTACATAACTAGAAAAGGCTCTAAAGATTGGTTAAGTTTTCTGTTGATTGGAATTATAATTCTTTTTGCTTTTGTAAATACAGGACATGGTAAAATTATCATTTCTTTATTTCAGGCATATTTGAGTAATAGATTGATTTCTCAGTTTAATCGTGATGATAATTTTTTCAAACTGAGAACATCTGCATTCTTCTTATTGATTTTTTTATTTGTGCTGTCTTTGTTAATTTTTAATGCTAGTTCTTTTTATGCACCTGCTATTAAATTCAAAGGGATTGCTTTATATGCCAGGATCTTTTTTTTAGTAACTAGCTATTATTTGCTTAAATATTTATTGTTAAAAACCGCCGCAAGCTTGTTTGCAATCAAAAAAATAATAGCTGCTCATTTATCAATTATGGCTATTTCTAATTTTGTATATGTGATGGCGATCTTACCAATTTTGCTTTTTTACCAATTTTTGCCTGAAATAGCACATCAAAATTTAATTCTTTTGATGATATTTTTATGGGTTTTAAATGCCATATACAAGTATTTACGAAGTGGGGCCTACGTTTCAAGTAATTTTAGGTTTCCTAAATTTTATTTATTTATCTATCTTTGCACCTTGGAATTAATGCCGCTACTACTGATTTATAAAATAGTTATGGGTTTTAGGTATTAAGCAATACAGTTTGTTTTGAGATAAATGGAAAAGAAAATTAAAGTTAAAAGCATTCTTGTTACACAGCCTAAACCTGAAACAGATAAATCTCCATTTTACGATTTAGCTAAAAAGTTAAATCTTAAAATAGATTTCAGGTCTTTTATTCATGTGGAAGGTATTCCTGCAAAAGATTTTCGTAAAGAAAAAATTAGCCCCTTAGATTTTACCGCTGTTATTTTTACCAGTAGAAATGCAATAGATCATTACTTTAGAGTATGTGAAGAAATGAGAATTGAAGTGCCAGCCGAGATGAAATATTTTTGTATTACGGAGGCTGTAGCCCTTTATATGCAGAAGTATGTGCAGTATCGTAAAAGAAAAATTTCCATTGGTAAACAAACAACCGCAGATTTAATAGAATTACTTAAAAAGCATAAAACTGAAAAGTTTTTTTATCCTTGTACAGATGTTTATACCGATAGCATTCCAGTATTTTTAAAAGATAATGGGTATGATTTTTCGGCAGCTGTAATTTATAAAACCGTTTGTAGCGATTTATCTGATTTAGCAGAAGTGAACTACGACATGATTGTATTTTTCAGTCCATCTGGGATCAAATCTTTATTTAAAAACTTTCCAGATTTCAAACAAAATAATACCCGATTAGCTACTTTTGGCCCTACAACTGCTAAAGCAGTAACAGACGCTGGCTTAACTATTAATGTACAGGCGCCAACTCCTGCATTTCCTTCCATGACCATGGCCATCGAAGATTATGTTAAAAGAATGAATAAGTAATTGCTTTTTATCGCTTCAAAACACTCATATTTAGCTTTTTAATACATTTATTTCCATTTTTTTATTCCAGCTTTGCATTTTTTGCGGGTTAAAAATTTGCATATTTTGATTATTATACTAATTTTGAACTCCTTGACCATTGTCGAGGGAGCTAAAGAGATCGAATGAAAAACAGAATTCTAACCCTATTTTTACTTGCTAGTAGCTTGCTTTTTACAGCAAAAGATACGAGCGCACAGCAGGATCCTCAATATTCGCATTACATGTTTAACAGTTTTGTTTTTAATCCATCTTTGGCTGGAAACAAACCTTCATTGAGCATGGTTGGATTATTTCGTTCACAATATGTTGGTTTCGATGGTGGACCACAAACACAAACTATTTCAGCACACATGCCAGCACCAAGTTTAAAAGGTGGAATTGGTTTACATATTATCAACGACCAAATTGGCTTTGAAAGAAATTTACATTTTGCAGCATCTTATGCCTATAAATATGAGTTACCTACAGGAAATTTATCAGTAGGTGCTACTGTAGGATTTATTCAAAGAACCTTAGATGGATCTAAATTAAAAGCGCTCACACCTGGAGATCCATTGATTCCTGCAGGTTCTGTGAATGCAGTAAAACCAGATTTCAATTTGGGTTTAACCTACAACACAGAGTCTTATTACGTTGGATTTTCTACCACACATTTAACCACACCAAATATGAGTTTTGATGTTCCCGGAACTTCAGAATACAAAAGTGTGGTGCATTATTATTTAACTGGTGGATATAATTTTGTATTGAGTCCAAGTATTGAAATTAAGCCTTCAGTAATGATTAAAATGGCTAGAACTTCTTCATTTGATATTAATGCACTTGCATTTTATAATCAAAAATACTGGGGTGGTTTATCTTATCGTTTAAATGATGCGATAGTAGCTATTGCTGGAATGAACTTAACCGAAAGAATTAAAATGAGTTATTCTTACGATTACACAATATCAAATTTGAGCTTAACTTCTAATGGAAGTGCTGGTTCACATGAAATAATATTAGGATATGATGTAGTATTTGTCAAAAAAATAAAGACAGATGTGATCATAAAGACGCCTAGATTTCTATAAAAAGCAACAATTTATCGTAATAAATGAAGGTAAAAAGCGTTTAAATTAGCTTTGAAGCCGGTTTTTTATAGTTTATTAACAAAAAAGGCACTTTATTAACATTCTTTCTTTTGAAAATAGGTTTAAAATGCTATTTTTGTTTTTACGGCTCAATACAAATAAATAAATTAAAGCAAAAATTAATGCTTAAAATGATGAAAAAAATCGCTTTGTTCTGTTTAGCTGGACTCACAGTAGTCTTAAGTAGCTGCGGATTAAATTCAGGAAATGGAGAGTTAGTTGGGTCAATGAATCGTCCAATTTTCAGACCGTTTATTCCATTTGGAATGGTTTACATTCCTTCGGGAACGTATCATACTGGTCAATCAGATCAAGACATCAACTATTCGCAAATTGCGCACAATCGTCAAATTAGTATTTCTGCGTTCTATATGGACGAAACAGAGATTACGAATAACGAGTACCGTCAATTTACAGAGTATGTTCGTGATTCTATTGTTAAGAAAACATTAGGTGGCGAACATATTATCCAAGATGCAGATGGTAAAGAATTCTTAAATTGGAAAACCAGAATCAATATCAAAGATCCTGCAGTAATGGAGGCTATCTCTGAATTGTATTATCCAGAAGAAGAAAGAATCTTTGGTCGTAAAGAAATTGATGTTCGTAAATTAATTTATCATTCAGAATGGATGGACTTTGTTGCTGCGGCAAACAAATCTAACCGCGATAAAGTAAGGACTACTTTTGTAATCAAAGAAGATGTGCCTATTTATCCAGATACATTGGCTTTCTTGTCAGATTTCTCTTATTCTATGAATGATCCAATGGTTGAAAAATATTTTTGGCATCCAGCTTATGACGAATATCCAGTAGTGGGTGTTAATTGGAAGCAAGCAAGAGCATTTACTGTTTGGAGAACTAAAATGTTAGATAATTTCAAACATGAAGAAGGCGAAGCAAATACCAATCAATTCCGTTTGCCTACCGAATCTGAATTCGAATATGCATCTCGCGGTGGTAGAGTGGGTGCCGATTACGGTTGGGGTGGACCATATGTTAGAAATAGCAAAGGCTGTTTAGTAGCAAACTTTAAACCAGGTCGCGGAAATTACGGCGATGATGGTGGTATGCAAACTGTAAAAGTAACGTCTTATTTCCCGAACGATTTCGGATTATATAATATGTCTGGTAACGTAGCAGAGTGGACAAGCACTGCATACGATGAATCTGCAAATGTATTTTTTCACGATTTAAATCCTAATTATTCTTACGAAGCAAAATCAGAAGATCCTGAAGTATTGAAGCGTAAAGTAATTAAAGGTGGTTCTTGGAAAGATATCGGATATTTCTTGCAAAATGGTACACGTACTTATGAGTACCAAGATACTGCAAAATCATATGTTGGTTTCCGTTGTGTAATGTCATACATGGGAAGATCAATTGGTGACGAATAATTCGGGCAGCAAAATATTAAAACAAAAAAACATAATTAATACAATCTAAAACTTAAAACTGAAAAACAAATGAACAATTACAAGAATATCATGGCCAAAGTTTATGGTATTGGCGCGGCAATCGTTATCGTTGGTGCACTTTTCAAAATCATTCACTTAAAATTTGCTAATGAATTATTAATTGTAGGATTACTTACAGAGGCTGGAATTTTCTTTTTATCAGCATTTGAAAAACCACATGTTGATTATGATTGGTCATTAGTTTATCCAGAACTTGCTCATGCTGATGAAGTGAAAACTAAAAAAGCAGCTGCACCTAAAATGGAAGGAACAGTTACACAACAATTAGATCAAATGATGGCTGAAGCAAAAGTTGGTCCAGAATTGATCGCTAGTTTGGGTGATGGTTTAAGAAACTTTGGTGATAGAGTTGCCGCTATTTCTAGCGCAGCAGACATCGCATCTTCTTCTAACGAATTTGCTGCTAAATTACAAGCTGCATCTAAATCAGTAGAGGGTTTGAGCTCATCATATGCTAACGTAACTGAAACCATGCAAGCATTCAGCGATTCATTAGCTGATGCGCGTAATTTCAAAGATGAAGTGGGTAAGTTAACTCAAAACCTTTCTTCTTTAAATGCCGTTTATGGTAACATGTTGTCTGCAATGACAATCAATAAGTAAATCTATCAGTTTAATAATTTAGAAAATACAATAAGCGATGGCTGGTAACGAAACACCAAGGCAGAAAATGATTGGTATGATGTACTTAGTACTAACAGCAATGTTGGCACTGAATGTATCGGAAGAATTCATGAATGCTTTTAAATTAGTAAACGACGGTTTAGTAACAACTGCAAGCAATTTTAGCGCTGCAAACAAGATTACTTATGATGCTTTTGAGGCATCATTAAGAAATGATCCTGTAAAGACTAAACCATTTTATGATAAAGCACAATTAGCAAAAAAATATACAAGCGAATTAGATGCTTATATTGAAACAATCAAAAATGAATTAACAGAATTAGCAGGTGGTATAGACGAAGAATCTGGCGATATTGCTAAAAGAAGTGATATGGAAATTGGTACGCAATTAATGTTGACTGCCAAAAGAGGTTCTGAGTTAAAAGAAAAAATTTTAGCAACCAGAGCAAAGTTGATGGATTTAGTAGATCCAAAAGACCGCGCAGAATTCGATTTTAGTTTAAATGCGGTAGTACCTAAAAAAGATAAAGAAGGAGTTCAGAAAACTTGGGAAGAAAAAAACTTTCAAGGTGTTCCAGTAACTGCAGTAGTAACTTTACTTTCTAAAAATCAAAATGACAATAAAAATGCGGAAGCAGAAGTAGTAAAATACTTATTGAGTAAAATCAATGCAACCGACTTTAAATTTGATCAATTAGAAGCTACA
>CAIMAP010000073.1 GCA_903838995.1 uncultured bacterium
AAATTGCATCAATGAATTAGGTGTAATGGAAACAATGCTTCAATGTGTTTATCCATTTTTAAGTAGAGTTGGTCTTCTTTGGCAAACGGGTTTAATTGCTCCTGCCCAAGAACACTTCGCTTCTAGTTTAATTAAGCAACGGTTAATTGTTGCAATTGATGAATTAGCAATTCCGAATTCAGCCCAAGAAAATAAATTTATTTTATTTTTACCCGAAGGTGAATTTCACGAAATAGCTTTATTATTAGCACAATATATAGTGCGCGCTAATGGTTTTCAGAGTTTATATTTAGGCCAAAATTTACCCATTCCATATGTACAGGAAGTGGTGGCATCTTATAATCCCAATTTTATTATTACCATTTTAACCAATGATTTAGGGGAGGATGTTTTAGCCAATTTGATGCAAGATATGGCTGGTCGATTCTCTGCTGCAACTATTTTAATAGCCGGATCTGCTGTGACAACTCACAGTCCAAAGCCTATTCAGAATTGCGTGCCGCTTTGCGCTATTGATGAACTCTATGCATTTATCGCAAAAAATATCAAGGAATAACAATAATCGATCAATTTCCATTCAATTTTTACGTCAAAAATCCTTTAAAAAGCGTATAAATTTGTAATTTTGCGGCACAGTTTGATTGAACAAAATGGATAATTTAACATACCTCAGCAATAATTCTTCCGAATACATAGAAAGTCTTTATCAAGCATATCAAGAAGAACCGGAATCGGTTGATTTTGGCTGGCAAAAGTTCTTCGAAGGCTATGACTTAGGCAGAAGCGCTGATGCCAATACCGTATCGACAGAAACACCTGCCCATTTTTTAAAAGAAATAGCAGTTCTTAATTTAATTAATGGCTATCGTACCAGAGGACATTTATTTACCAAAACAAATCCTGTTCGCGAAAGGAGAAAATATTTTCCTGGAAAAGAAATTACCCAATTCGGTTTAACAGATGCAGATTTAGAAACTGTATTTAATGCGGGTGTTGAAGTTGGTATTGGACCGGCTAAATTAAAAGACATTGTTCAGCTGTTAGATACCACCTATTGCGAATCGATTGGATGTGAATTTATGTTCATCCGTCATCCCGAAAGAATTAAATGGTTTATTGACCGATTTGAAAAAGCTAAAAACCAACCTGCATATAGTTTACCAGTTAAGAAAAGAATTTTAGAGAAATTAAATCAAGCTGTAATTTTTGAAAATTTTTTAGGAACAAAATTTTTAGGGCAGAAAAGATTTTCTTTAGAAGGCGCTGAAACGCTTATTCCTGCTTTAGATGCGGTAATCGAAAATGGAGCGGAATTAGGCCTTGAAGAATTTGTAATAGGTATGGCTCATAGAGGCAGACTCAATGTGCTTGCCAATATTATGAACAAAACCTACAAAGAAATTTTTAAAGAATTTGAAGGAAAGTTTAATCCTAACGATCCTTTCGGTGGCGACGTAAAATATCATTTAGGTTATTCAACAGATATTAAAACAGCAAGCGGTAAAAAAGTTCATTTAAGTTTGTCGCCAAATCCATCTCATCTCGAAGCGGTTAATCCGGTAGTTGAAGGAATGGTTAGGGCAAAAATTGACCATAAATATCAAAATGATTTAAGCAAAATAGCGCCTATTTTAATTCATGGTGATGCCTCTATTGCAGGCCAAGGAATTATTTACGAGGTATTACAAATGTCTAAGTTAGATGGTTATAAAACAGGTGGTACTATTCATTTAGTCATTAATAACCAAATTGGTTTTACTACTAATTACAAAGATGCTCGCTCGAGTACCTATTGTACAGATATAGCTAAAACTACTTTATCTCCTGTGTTTCATGTAAATGGAGACGATGTGGAAGCTTTGGTTTTAGCTATACAACACGCATTAGCATACCGACAAAAATACGCAACAGATGTTTTTATAGATATTTTGTGTTATCGTCGTTATGGCCATAACGAATCTGATGAGCCAAGGTTTACGCAACCATTGTTATATAAAACAATTGAAAGCCATCCGAACCCTCGAGAAATTTATGTTCAAAAATTAATTCACGATGGGTCTATTAATGAGCAAGAAGCAAAAGCAATAGACACAGAATTTAGAACGCATTTACAAGAGCGGTTAAACGAAGCAAAACAAGAAGAGAACACAGCTGTAGAGCCACTGTTTCAGGGTGCTTGGAAAGATTTCAGGTTCTCTACCCCAAAAGATTTTGCTACAAATTGGCCAACAAAGGTCGACGAAAAATTATTTTTATCGATTGCAGATAAAATCACTACGCTTCCTTCTGATAAAAAATTCATTGCAAAAATTCAACGCTTATTTGCAGATAGAAAAAAGATGAGCAAAGAGAGCAAAGTATTTGATTGGGCTATGGGCGAACTCATGGCTTATGGTACTTTAATGCAAGAAGGTTTTCCGGTTAGATTGAGTGGACAAGATGTGGAGCGTGGTACTTTTTCTCATCGACATGCGGTTGTTAAAATTGAAGATTCAGAAGAGGAAGTAATTCCATTACAATCGATCGCTAAAAATCAAGCCGACTTTGCCATTTATAATTCACATTTATCAGAATACGGGGTATTAGGTTTTGAATATGGTTATGCAATGGCTTCACCAAACACGCTCACCATTTGGGAAGCGCAGTTTGGCGATTTTATTAATGGTGCACAAATCATCGTCGATCAATTTATTACAAGTGCAGAATATAAATGGAGAAGATCCAACGGCTTAGTGATGTTATTGCCGCATGGTTATGAAGGGCAAGGACCAGAACATTCATCGGCAAGAATTGAAAGATTTTTAGAAGCCTGTGCCAATGATAATATTCAATTAGCGAATTGCACCACGCCAGCAAATTATTTCCATTTGCTTAGAAGGCAAATGCATCGCCCTTTCCGTAAACCTTTAATGGTGTTTAGCCCAAAAAGTTTATTGAGAAATCCAGCTTGTGTGAGTCCTTTAGCAGATTTTACCAAAGGTTTTTTTCAAGAAATAATTGACGATACAAATGTAAAGGCAAAAGAAGTGAAGCGCGTATTGTTTTGTTCGGGTAAAATATTTTATGATTTATTGGCAAAGCAGCAAAAAGAAAACAGAAGAGATGTTGCTATTATTAGACTAGAACAAATTTTCCCATTGCCTATTGCGCAAATTCAACAAATTATTGCCAAATACGATCAAGCGACTGATATTTTTTGGGTACAAGAAGAGCCAATGAATATGGGTGTTTGGCCGTATTTAGTTGCTAAAATGCGCAGAGAACCAATCGAGGTAATTGCTAGAAAAGAAAGCAGCAGTACTGCAACGGGTTATAATAAACAACACTTAAGACAACAAGAATATATTGTCAACACCGCATTTGAAATTGCGAAAAAGGTTATTAGCGCTCCAAAAGTTGATGCGAAAAAGGCTGCTGCGAAAAAAGCAACAGTCGCTTCGAAAGCTATAGTAAAAAAAGTTGCTGCGAAAAAGACTGTTGCGAAAAAAGTAGTTAGCGCTCCAAAGGTTGCTGCGAAAAAAACTACTACAAAAAAGGCTGCTGCGAAAAAAACGGAAGTTAAAAAGCCAGCAATAAAAAAATCGCCAGCGAAAAAAATTGCATCAAGCAAAGCAGTAAAATCAGTAGTAAAAAAATCAACAAAGGCAAAAGTTAAAGCTGCACCAAAAGCAGTAATAAAAAAAGTAGTTAAAAAATTAACGAAGAAAAAATAAATCAACCATGAGTATAGAAATGAAAATACCTGCAGTAGGGGAATCGATTACCGAAGTGACCCTATCAAAATGGATTAAAAATAATGGTGATTATGTGCAGATGGATGAAATTATTGCGGAGTTAGAATCTGACAAAGCTACCTTTGAGTTAACTGCAGAAAAGGCTGGAGTATTGATTACTAAAGCATCAGAAGGCGACACTATTGCTATTGGTTCTGTTGTATGCGCAATAGATGATAAAGCGACAGCACCGGTAAGCGCTGTTAAATCAACGCCAGCAATAGAAAAAGCAGTAACTACTTCGACCCCTGTTTCAGAAACAAAAAAATCAAATAAGGAGGCAACATACGCGAGTGGTCATCCTTCTCCTGCGGCTGCTAAAATTTTATCAGAAAAAGGTATAGATGTACAAGCGGTAAAGGGTTCTGGTATAGACGGTAGAATTACAAAAGAAGATGCACAAGCTGCAAATACTGCTGGGCCAAAAACTAATGTTACAAATACCGTAACGTCTGTGGGCACAAGAGCAATGCGCGCAGAAAAAATGTCTTCCTTGAGAAAAACGGTAGCCAAAAGATTAGTAGCGGTGAAAAACGAAACGGCGATGCTTACTACTTTTAACGAAGTAGATATGCAAGCAATTATGGATATTCGTGCCAAGTACAAAGATAAATTTAAAGAAAAATACGGTGTTGGTTTAGGGTTTATGTCATTCTTTACAAAGGCTGTATGCGAAGCGCTTCAGGCCTTTCCGGCAGTGAATGCACAAATCAATGGCGAAGAAATTATTTATCATCACTATGCTGATATTTCTATTGCAGTCTCTGCACCAAAAGGATTAGTAGTACCTATCATAAAAAATGCAGAGTCGTTGACATTAGCAGGAATAGAAAAAGCAGTTGCTGAATTGGCAACAAAAGCAAGAGAAAATAAATTAACATTAGAAGAAATGACAGGGGGTACTTTTACCATCACCAATGGTGGCGTATTTGGTTCCATGATGTCAACTCCAATTATCAATGCACCGCAATCTGCCATTTTAGGCATGCATAATATTGTCGAGAGACCTGTTGCCATAAACGGCCAAGTGGTTATTAGGCCCATGATGTATGTGGCACTTTCTTACGATCACAGAATAATTGATGGTCGCGAATCGGTAGGATTTTTGGTGCGTGTAAAACAATTATTAGAAGATCCAGAACGCATGTTATTAGGAGTTTAATCTATCTCAATTGATATGGAAAGCCTGAAGCCTAAATAGTTTCAGGCTTTTTTTATACATGACATTTGTCATATTTTAATGTCAAATGAAAAGATATATTTACTTAGTTAAACCTAAAACCCTTTAAGATGAACACAGCATATATTCACCTAATGATTACACATTTGCCAATAATTGGCGCATTTATTGGTTTGTTAATATTGGTATTTGCCTACCTAAAAAAAGATGCAAATGTAAAAATGGCTGCTTATTTAGTTTTTGTTGTATGTGCCATTGGAGCATGTATTGCATATGCTACCGGCGAAGGTGCCGAAGAGGTAGTGGAGAATTTACCAGGGGTTTTAAAATCTGCAATGGAGACCCATGAAGATGCAGCGATGTATAGTTTGATTTCGATGATTGCCTTGGGTGTGATGTCAATAATAGGCATCATTCAAATTCGTTGGAATAACAGCAAATTGATTTTTGCGCATAAATTAATACTTATACTTTCTTTATGGAGCATGGCAAGCATTGCCTATACTGGTAATTTAGGAGGAAAAATTAGACATACGGAAATCGCAAACACTTCGGCCGCTCTTCCAAATAATGAGCAGCCAAATAAGGAGTCTGATGAAGATTAGTTAAAGCATACTGCGCCACTATTACTATAGTTGGTAAATCAAATTTTATTTTAGCAAACATATATTAATGTAGTTTTGTAGTTTTAAAACTTAAAAATGCATAATTTGTTTTTAAAAAGGAAGTATATTCACATCAAAAATAAATGTGTTGTATTGATGGGTTTTAAAAATCATATAAATGAATGTTAGGGTGTGCTTTAAGAAAATAATTTTACTTTTCCTATGTTGTATTACTTTGTATAGCAAGGCTGCTGCACAATCGCAGAAAGCAACTTTCTTTTTGCAGACTGATTTTGATCAACTATACCTTAATGATTCTATTAAAATCTCTAAGTGCGTCATTTATTTAACTAATTTTAAATTTTATAATCATGCGGAATTGGTATTTAAAGATACTAATCAAGCGCATTTAATTGATCTGCTCGATCCCAGTCCAATCCAATTTAATATACCTGCAAACCAAGTTTATAATCGAGTGGAATTTAATATTGGGGTTGATAGCAGTACTAGTGTTGCAGGTATTTTAACAGGCGACCTAGACCCTCGTAAAGGAATGTATTGGGCATGGCAAAGCGGGTATATCAATTTTAAATTAGAAGGCATATTAAATACTAAAGCTCAACAGCCATTTCAATATCATATTGGTGGCTATGCTGGAAAGCTTAATGCCATTCAAACTATTTCCTTTGAAGTAAATCCAAATAATAAATATACTTTGAGTTTTAATTTCTTGCCCATGTTACAATATTGTTTAGCTCAAAAACAATTTGAATTAATGTCTCCGCAGCTTAAAGCAGTGCAATTGGCAAAATTGCTTTCCGAAAACACCACTTGTATTAAAGTTCAAAATCTATCGAATGAATAAGGGCGTTGTTTTTTTTATTTTATTATCGGTTTTTTCTGTTGCATTTATTGCACCATTGGAAAGCGAATTTATAAAACCAGCCAATTTCCCAAAACCTAAATATAATTTCCAAAAAAACCCTTTTGATTCAAATAAAATTAATATTGGTCGCGCTTTATTTTATGACCCAATATTATCAAAAGATACTACTATTTCGTGCGCAAGTTGTCATAGTAATTATACTGCATTTGCACATGTAGATCATGCATTAAGCCATGGAATAGCCGATCGCATTGGCTTTCGGAATGCTCCTGGGCTTATGAATTTAGCATGGCACGAAAATTTTATGTGGGATGGTGCTATTAATAATTTAGAGATGCAAGCCCTAGCTCCACTTACTAATCACCTAGAAATGGATGAGAATTTAAATCATGTTTTAGAAAAAATAAATCGAAGTATTTTTTATAAAAATTTATTTAAACAAGCCTATGGAGATGAAGTAATTTCTTCAGATCGATTTTTAAAATCAATCACACAGTTTTTATTACAAATCGTTTCTGCAAGCGCTAAATACGACAGTGTTAAAAACGGGAATGCTACTTTTACTTCACAAGAAAATAAAGGGTATCATATTTTTAAAAAAAATTGCGCAACATGTCATGCCGAACCACTCTTTACTAATTTAAAATTTGAGCAAAATAATTTACCTGTCGATCCAAATTTAAAAGACATGGGACGTATGCGCATTACACAAAACGCCCAAGACTCCATCCGTTTTAAAGTGCCTACGCTAAGAAATATTGCCTTTACTTTTCCATATATGCACGATGGCCGTTTTAGTAAATTGCAAGATGTGCTTCATCATTACGAAAATATTGAACTTGTTACAAGCAATCATACGCGTATTAAGATTAAGTTAAATAAAGCGGAAAAGGTAGATTTAACGGCTTTTTTGCTTACCCTTACCGATCAAAAATTCTTGTTTAATCCTGCATTAGCTTTTCCGAAAGAATTATTGTTATTGAATCGAAGGAAAAACGAATAAACCGCGTCTAAATAGCATGAAAAAAATAGTATTAACATCAATTTTAATAGTTGGCTTGCACAGTGTATTTGCCCAAACTAATCCTGTAATTTTAAACTGGTTGCAAAATACAACTGGTATTATGGGTAGACATTATGTGAAAAATAATTACATACCTATTAACGACAATACCTTAGCAAATGTATTGAGTGTAAAGTATTCGACTGCGAATGTTTATATAGCAACGAATTGTATTCCAGCTTATATAACTGGCCCTTTTTTAGATGGGAATCCTTCTCTTGCAACCAGTCAAAATGCTATTTTCAAACTCCCATTGAATCCAATAAAAAATACAGGAAATCCTGTAAATACCACTGGCGGAAACATCGGTTTATTTATTAACGGAGTTGCTTTGTTTGATTACAGAGATGGTGTTTCTTGGAAGTCATCCACTGGAGCACTTGCAGGTGGGCCATTTGGTGGCATGGGAGATAATGTTTGGAATAGAGATGCAGTTGTTGCAGAGCGCATAGGTTTTGATTGTGCGAAAGGTCATCCAGCAATGGGAAATTATCATCATCATCAAAATCCAAGTGCATTTAGTTTAGACCTTTCTGTGATTTCAACTGTTTGTAATTTATATGTTGCCGATGGATTATATTTAATTGATAGCAATGTACATTCTCCACTTATTGGTTTTGCCTACGATGGCTTTCCAATTTATGGAGCTTATGGATATAAAAATTTGGATGGCACTGGTGGAATTGTTAGGATGAAATCAAGTTATCAATACAGAAATATAAGTACGCGTACGCAATATGCAAATGGAACAACTGTTACAGCTGGACCTCCGGTAAGTACAACTTATCCATTAGGCTATTTCAGGGAAGATTATGAATTTGCGGTAAACACAAATACGGATTATTTAGATGAACATAACGGGCGTTTTTGTATTACCCCAGAATATCCTAATGGCACTTATTGCTATTTCGCTACAGTAGATCAACATTGGAATTCAGCTTATCCATATGCAGTTGGTCCTACTTTTTATGGTAGTAAGGTAGTGGCTAAAGTAACTACCATTGCGGAGCCTGTTACTACTTATTTACCAAGTACTGGATTAGCGAATGTTTTAAAAACCAGTATCATAGTTTCTCCAAATCCAGCAACAGAATTTGTAGCTATTCAACTAAGTGGTTTACAAAACGAAGATGTGCAATTGGAATTAATAGATCTACAAGGTAAAATTATTCAATCAGATAAAATAGTACAAGGTAGTACCATTACTTATTTTGATGTCAGAAAATTATACGATGGTTTTTATTTTATAAAAGTAATGGGTAAAAATTTCAGTAAAATCGAAAAAATTAAAATAAGCCATTAATGAAGAAGGGAATTATTTTTCTGTTGCTGCTATTTTCTATTCAGCATACAGTTGCGCAGAGAAATGTAATTTTGTTAATTGCAGACGATTTAGGAACAGATTACTTGGGCTGTTATGAAGATGCGCAAGACACCGTAGATCTTCCAAACATTAGGACTTTAGTTAAAAGAGGTGTTCGGTTTCAAAATGCACATTCGAATCCTGTATGTTCTGCTACAAGAGCCAGTATATTAACAGGCCGATATGGATTTAGAACAGGCGTGGGTGGAATAGTTGGAGGCGTTGGTGGGTCTAATCAATTACCAATTTCAGAAATTACCATCCCGCAATTATTAGCATTATATAAACCTGCTATTGCGAAAGCAAATATTGGCAAATGGCATTTGCATCAGCCAAATCCTGCAGCTAATTTAATGAATCCGCTTACTTTAGGTTATGATCGATACGAAGGACCTTTTATCGGTCAATTGCCAAGCTATACCAATTGGACAAAATATACCAATGGCCAAGCAAGTACAGTTACCCATTATGCAACTTCAGAAAATATTGACAATGCAGTATCTTGGTTAAAGACCATTGATAATAAACAATTCTTTTTATGGATTGGATTTAATGCGCCACATGCTCCATTGCATTTACCTCCAGCCAATCTGCATCATTATACAAATTTATCTGGAACCGCTCCCGATATTCGAAACAATCCAAAATCCTATTTTAAAGCAATGTTGCAATCTCTTGATACGGAAATTGGTCGATTGTTTGATTCTTTAAAAGTGATCAATAAATATGATAGCACTGATTTTATTTTTATTGGGGATAATGGAAATACGTCAGTAACCGCTCAGATATCAGACACGAGCAGGGCAAAAGGAACGGTATATCAATATGGTATTCACGTGCCATTTATTATAGCGGGACCTTCTGTGGTTCAACCAGGAAGAGCTTCTTCTCAATTAGTAAATGTCGCGGATATTTTTGCAACTACCTTAGAGTTGATGGGAGATACCGCTTGGAGAAATAATATTCCAACCAACAAACCGGTTGATGCTAAAAGTATATTGCCAATATTGAAAAATAAAAATGTAGCCATTAGACCTTGGGCATTTTCGGAAAATTTTAAATTAATTCCTGATGAATCAGATGCTAAAGCAATTAGGAATCTTGATTATAAAATAATAAAGTTTGATAATGGAAAACAAGAATTTTATCATTTAGCAACTGATCCAGGAGAGTTAAATAATTTATTGACTGGCAATATGAATGCCGAAGCTATTACTAATTATCAGTATTTATGCGCTTCTTTAAGTAGTTTATTAGGAAGCACCGCGTTTTGTAATGCATCACTTAGTGTTAATAATAATTTATCCGGCGTAAACGAAATAGCCTATCCAAATCCTTTTATCGATTTTATTCAAATTGATCAATCTTATTTATATTGCAGCATACAACTAACAAATATTAATGGTACGGTAATTTATAGCGGGAAAGAAATTGATAAGCAAAACTTTTCGGCCATTCCTGCAGGGATTTATTTTTTAAATTCAACTACCGGAATTCCATTTCAAGTAAAACTAGTAAAAATAAAATGAGAAAAATTGCATTCATCTTTTGCCTTTTGTTAAGTTTTCAGAACAACTTAACTGCGCACGATTTAAACCTTTCTCAAACACCTGATCAGCAATGGACTGTTTTAGGGGAAAGTGTGCAAGGTTCATTTTTAATGTCGAAAGGATCGCAAGTCTACTTAGAAAACGCAAATGGCACTATCTCCCATTTTCCTTTAAAAAGTTTCTCGATTGCAAATCAACAATTTATTGCACAAAAGATAAGCAATATCTTGAAACTTAATACTAGGAAGGGCTACAGCGCAAACGCTATCGCAGAAAATTCAAATTATTACCCATTTTTAATGCTATTTTTTAGCTTAACTTTATTACTTGTTTATCTTCATCAAAAAAATAAATTCAACAAACTTATTCCATCTTTATTGTGCCTGATGATTATTTCCTTTTTAGGATTTACAACTAAGGCCATCAGAACTTTTCATACAATTACTAATCCGCTTACCATAGATTCTGCTTTTGCTTTTTACAAACCAACAATAAATACATTTTGGGATTCAACTTATTTTAAGGTTGAATCAAAAGGAATTCCTGCGCATGGAATGATGAAAGGAATTACTGGATGGCAGCAACAATTTCCAATTCCTCAATGTTATACAGGTAACAATGCTTGGAGTATTCCTTTGAATCCAACAATTGCATTAAATCCAGTTCCAGTAAATCAATTTCATTTTTTAAAAGGTGCAGTCGCTATTGCCGTAAACGGAGTGGCCATATTTAATCCCTATACGAATACGGGTGTTGATGCATTTTTAGATGGGCAATTAGACCAATGGGGCGGGCATTGCGGCAGAGCAGATGATTATCATTACCATATTGCACCACTACATTTATACAGCACTTCTCCTTTAACATTTCCCATTGCCTATGCACTTGATGGTTTTGGGGTATACGGCACATTAGAACCAGATGGATCAAATATGAAAACCTTAGATGCAAACCATGGTCACTATGCAAGCAATGGAGTTTACCATTATCATGGAACTGTAACCGCGCCATACATGATTGGAAATATGGTGGGTAATGTAACAGAAGATGCAGATTTGCAAATCGTTCCTCAATCAAAGGCTTCACCAATTAGACCAGCTGGTACACCATTAAAAGGAGCAGTGATCACAAACCTTTTAGCTAATGCCAATCACAACGGATATGCCTTGACTTATACTTTAGCGGGATTAACCTATTTGGTTGAATACGAATGGAACTCCAATGGCGTATATACTTTTAAATATACTTCGCCTACAGGTGTTGTAACTAATAATGTGTATAATGGTTTCAAGCAATGTGCAATTTCAACCGCCATCGAAAATAATATAATTGAAAACAAAGAATTAGTGATATTCCCAAATCCTAGTAAGGGTAATTTTGAAATTTTATTTACTGGGGAACAAGAAAATAAAAATTTATACGAAGTATATGTTCACGATATGCTTGGTAAATTAATTTATCAAGAAAAGAAATCACAGGGCTCGCTAGCCTTAGGCGAATTAGGAAAAGGAACCTTTATTGTAAAAGTGAAATCAGACAACGAAATATATCATAAAAAAATAATCATCAATTAATGAAGTCTATTTTAATTAAGTCGGTATTATTTTTTTCTTTCTCCCCAATTTTACTTTTTGCGCAAGATACAGGAACTGGAAAAGTGAGTCAAGGAAGAGCCACTACAACAAGTACGAATATTTATACTTGTCCAAGTGGGCGAATAACTTCATTAGGAATTAGTACGGCATCAGATAATAGTACTTGGATCGTGCCTTCTGCAAACCATTTTACAGATGCCAATTTTCCATTTGCATCCGACCTTCATAATGCATGTATTGGGGCTAATTTTGCCAATGCAACTGCTGCCCTAGCTGCCTTAAATGGGAATGACATCATCAATATAGATGCAAGCGGAGAAGTATACACCGCTTACATTTTTGCAGATAATTATTTCGAATTATATGTTAATGGTATTCCTGTGGGTAAAGATAAAGTGACTTATACCCAATTTAATTCAAGTATAGTAAGATTTAAAGTAAACAGTCCGTTTACGATGGCTATGTTATTAGTAGATTGGGAAGAAAATTTAGGATTAGGAACAGAGTTGAACGGCGCAGCTCCATATCATGCAGGAGATGGGGGCTTAGTCTGCGTTGTTAAAAATGCGAATAATCAAACTATCGCAATTTCTAATAATAACTGGAAAGCACAAACTTTTTATACTTCTCCCATACAAGATTTAACTTGCCCAAGTGAAAGCGGTACGTTAAGATTAACATCTAATTGTAGCACGACAGATGCCGCTAATGGAGAAAATCACTATGCAATTCATTGGGAAATTCCTGCAAATGTAATGTCGAGTAATTTTGATGATTCGGATTGGCCAAGTGCCAGTGTATATAGTAACGCTACCGTTGGGGTGAATAATAAACCAGCGTACACTAATTTTACTGATATTTTTGATAACAGCAGTAATGATGCACAATTTATTTGGAGTAGTAATTTAATTTTAGACAATCAAGTGATTGTTCGTTATACGGTGAACGCTGCGTCTGGTATAAATGAAATGGAAAAAGCTAAGATTGAAATTTATCCTAATCCAAACGACGGTAATTTTAGCATTTATTTACCAGAGCAAAAGAAAATTGAAAATTTGAAGGTTTTCGATTTATTGGGTAATTTAATCTTTGAAGATTTTACTGGGGAACACAAAATAAATTTAACATATTTGCCAAAAGGGATGTATGCGTTAAAAGTAAAATCAGATAACGAAATGTATCATAAAAAAATAATCATCAATTAATAGCAATGAAATCCACTAAAATATTTTTATTCATTTTATTGCTTTCTATAAAGGCAATGGCACAAAATACAAAAAGTGTCATGCTCAAATTACCCGACACAGGACAGAAAAATAGCTATACCTTGACTTTCGGGGAAGATGCAGATTTCAATATCAATCCACCATTTTATTTTTTAAATAACGCTACAATACTTAGCGATACAGTGACTGGTTTAATGTGGCAAAGAGCAGATGCAGGCGAAATGATATTTGAGAACGCGCTGAACTATGCAGATACGACTACTTTAGCAGGCTACACAGATTGGCGATTGCCAAATGCAATAGAAGCATTTTCTATTTTAAATTTTCAAACACAAAACCCAGCAGTTGATTTAAATTATTTTATCAAAACAAATGCGGAATATTGGTGGACTTCGGAATTGCAAGTAAACGATAATTCAAAAGTATGGGTAACAAATGCTGGTGGTGGAATTGGAAATCATGCGAAGTCTGAAACCATAAGTGCTGGGGGTGTAAAAAAAATCCATTTAAGATTAGTCAGAACGCTGAAATCTAAACTTATCAATCCAGATCGATTTGCTAAACTTGCAGATGGAACCGTGTACGATAGTTTAACCAATTTAATTTGGCAAAAAACACCTTATGCAGATACTTTAACTTGGGAGCAGGCGCTAACTTATGCAGACACGCTAACCCAAGCGGGCTATAGCGATTGGCGTTTACCTAATATTAAAGAGTTACAATCTATTCAAGATATAACGGCAATTAATCCTTCACTGAATACCAATTATTTTAATGTATTTGGAAGAAAGAAATTTTGGTCGGCCACTACTTTGTCTAACAAAAATAATAGTGCATGGTATTTCGACACACAGTTTGGCATTACCACTTATCAAACTAAAACTTCCAGATTAAACACATGGGTATTAAGAGGCGGACAATTAGCAACAAATATTCATTCGAACGAATATCCATTGCTACTTACTGTTTTTCCAAATCCATGTCAAGCGCAATTAAATATTCAATTTAATTCGAAAGCAAATTTGAAATCACCTTATATTACTGTTACGAATGCCATCGGAAAAATAATTTACCAAGCGGCAGTGCCAAACGTTAGCTTCAGGTTAAACACTTCCGAATACCCTAAAGGGATTTATTATTTAGCTGTTTTTGATGGGAATAGCTTATCGAGTATAAAATTCGTAGTAAACTAAATAGCTTTCCATTAGCTTAAACATCAAATCTTATATGTTACCCTTCAATGGGTTTTTTGGGCGTTTTCTGCTTTTGGGCTTTTTTTTATGTGATAACCCTATTTTTTTGTTAAATTTAGTTTTATTCAAAAAAATTATGTCTAAAAAGGAAGATATACAACACGACTGCGAACATTGCCATTCTCGTTATAAGTCTATTTTCTGTCAAATTGCACCAGATGAAGTAAAGATAATTAATGAAAATAAATGGTGCCAATCATTAGAAAAGGGGCAACAATTATTTGCAGAAGGCGCCTATCCTCATGGTATATTTTGTGTAAATACTGGCAAAATAAAAATTCATCAAATGGGAGATGAAGGTAGAGAGCAAATTGTTCGATTTGCAAAAGAAGGCGATGTAGTTGGTTACAGGGCTATGCTTGCAGGCGAAAAATATTCGAGTTCGGCAACCGCCATAGACACCACTTCTATTTGTTTTATTCCTAAAAATGTAATTTTTTCCCTCATAGAGAAAGATGCCAATTTTTCTATTCAACTCATTAAATTATTGTCAAGTAATTTAAAGCATGCCGAAGAGTCTATTTTACACCTTGCACAAAAACCGGTAAGAGAGCGAATGGCAGAGTCTTTGCTTTTCTTAAAAGAAATGTATGGACTAGAACCAGACGGGATTACAATGTCTGTAAGCCTTTCAAGAGAAGAGATTGCCACTTTAGTTGGAACGGCAACAGAAACGGCAATCCGTTTATTGTCCGAATTTAAATCAAAGAAGCTCCTGTCTTTCGAAGGCAGAAAAATTCAAATTATTGATGTTCCAGGATTGTTAAAAGTGGCAAATATTCACGATTAACATAGCTTCAAAATATGACATTTGTCATATTTTCAATTACGGCGACTCATTAAATTTGCGAATGCAAAAAAATAGTGCCGAAACCACTGCCAATCAAATCTGTTATCATTGTGGTGAAGATTGCGAATCTCGTTTAGTGACTTTTGATGAAAAGCCATTTTGCTGCGAAGGCTGTAGTTTAGTATATGAATTATTATCTGAAAATAATTTATGTACTTATTATACTTTAGATCAAAATCCAGGCATCAGTAGGTTTCAAAGAAAACATGATGGTTATCAATACCTAGAAGATGCAGATTTAAAAGCATCGCTCATTACTTTTAGTAATGGTATAGAAACCCACATCACCTTTCATGTGCCTACTATGCACTGCAGCTCATGTGTTTATTTGTTAGAAAATATGCATCGTCTAAATGCTGGCGTAATACAATCTGTTGTTAATTTCCCCCGAAAAGAAGTAGCCATCTCGTTTAAAGAGTCGGAAACTTCTTTAGCCGCAATCGCTTCTTTAATGTCCGAAATAGGTTATGAACCACATATTAGCCTAGCAAGCGCAGAAGGTAATAAGCCTACTCATATTAATCGGAAAAGATTATTTAAAATTGGCTTAGCGGGTTTTGCTTTTGGCAACATTATGATGCTTAGCTTTCCGGAATATTTTTCATTGGGAAATTATTTCGATCAAAATAACCTAAAGTATTATTTTGGCTATATCTCTATGGCGCTTTCATTGCCAGTTTTATTTTATGCCGCATCAGAATTTTTTATTACAGGTATTAAGGGTTTATTAAAAGGTTATTTAAATATAGATTTGCCCATTGCATTAGCTATTCTAATAACTTTTGGTCGAAGTATTTATGAATTGCGCTATGGCAATGGGGCCGGCTATTTCGACTCCATGACCGGTATCGTATTTTTTATGCTCATAGGTCGTTATTTTCAAGATAGAACATACGAAACGCTTTCTTTTGATAGAGATTATAAATCTTTTTTCCCTTTATCAATCATTAAAATTAATAAAGGAATCGAAGAAACAATTCCTGTTAATAAATTAAAAAAAGGAGACCATATTCTGGTTAGGAATAACGAATTAATTCCTGTAGATGCCATGCTCATTAAGGGTACTGGAAAAATTGATTATAGTTTTGTAACTGGTGAGGCAGAGCCTGTCGAAAAGTTTAGAGGAGAATTATTATATGCAGGCGGAAAACAAGTGGGCGGATCTTTGTCTTTAGAAGTTTTAAAAACAGTTTCGCAAAGTTATTTAACTAAATTATGGAATAAAGAAGTTTTTCAAGAAAGAGAAACACAACAATACACCTTTGTGCAAACCATCAGTAAATATTTTACCCTAGTTTTATTTGCCATCACTGCTTCCGCATTTTTTTATTGGTTGCCACAAGATTTATCCCGTGCCATCAATGCTTTAACAACAACGCTAATCATTGCATGTCCATGCGCTTTGCTATTGGCGGCAACTTTTACACACGGTAACAGCATTAGGCAATTAGGTAAAAAATCATTTTACCTTAAAAATGCTAGTGTTTTAGAAAAACTAGCCAAAATAAATGTCATTGTTTTTGATAAAACAGGCACCATTACAGAAGCTAAATTTGCTGATGTAGTGTATAAAGGAGCGCCACTTTCTGCTCAAGAAAATCAATTACTAAAAGTGTTGTTTAAGAATTCTGCGCATCCATTAAGCAAACGAATTTATGATTTTATTAAAAATGATTCAAGTATTGAACTAACTACTTTTGAAGAAATTCCAGGTAAAGGAATGATTGCAAGCTATCCGAATTTTAAAATTAGAGTGGGATCCGAGCAATTTATTTTAGGTGCAATGCAAAATGAATTACTAAAAGAAAGCATCGTTTATGTAGAAATTAACAATGCAATTAAAGGTTATTTTTCTATCAAACATGTTTATCGAAGTGGTTTTGCTAGTTTAATTGCGCGGCTTAAAAAGAAATTTGAGTTAATGGTTTTATCTGGAGATCATGATGCGGAGCGCAGTACTTTACAATTTATGTTAGGAGATACTACCCCCTTATATTTCAAGCAAAGCCCATCCGATAAATTACATAAAATAGAAACCCTTCAAGCAAAAGGAAAGGCAGTAATGATGGTGGGTGATGGCTTAAATGATGCAGGGGCATTGAGGCAGAGCGATGTTGGTGTTGCTATTACCGACCAAGCCAATTATTTTTCGCCAGCCAGTGACATTATCATGGATGGAAAATCATTTGGCAACCTAGATCGATTTATCCAATTTGCAAAAACGAGTAAAAAAATTATTTTAATAAGTTTTGTGATTTCTTTATTGTATAATACTGTTGGCTTATTTTATGCTGTTCAAGGAAATTTATCACCGGTAATTGCGGCCATTTTAATGCCCATCAGTTCTATTTCCATTGTATTATTTACCACCATTGCAACGGCTATTTCTGCAAAAATTAATTTATAATTTATTTAAACTGGGATCTGTAGTATCTTTGTTTAATCTCATAAAATCTAATTTGTATTGAAAAATAGCCCCAATGCTTTCTGCCCGTTGAATAGCTAAAGCAGCTTTTTCGCCTTCAAAATTTTCGGAAATAGTTTCTCTAAATAAAGCGATCCATCTTTTAAAATGTTCTGGAGAAATATGATCCGATTGTTTGGCGTGAGCATCAAATGGTTTACCTCTATATTCGCTAGTATCTAATAAAATACCAGACCAAAACTGAACCATTTTCGGCAGGTGGCTTTCCCAGTTTGTTTTGGCGTGAGCGTTAAATACTTCGCTTAATAAATTGTCTTGATTTACTTTGTCGTAGAAGAGGCTTACCAATCGCTCAATATCCCCAATTTCCTCAATTTCCTTTTTCATCAGCTGATTTTCAAATAGATAGTTTTTATCTACCTACAAATATCATACATAAAATCTAATTTATAATATGATTTATGTCATATTTTTTGGAAAATATATCCCGTTTCTTTACAGCTGAAGAATAGCATATGGCAGTATTAGTTCTCTTAATTGGTATCAGTTTATTAGTCGCAATTGGCTTTTTGATTTCCTTTTTCTGGTCCGTTAATGACGGGCAATATGACGACGATTATACTCCATCTGTAAGAATGCTATTTGATGATGAATTAATAGAACAAAAATCAAAAAAATAAAAATTTCTATGCAACAAGAACAATTTTATTATGACAACAAAATTGTGCGCAACTTTGCTTACGCATCAATTATTTTTGGTTTAATAGGAATGACCGTTGGATTGCTTATTGCGCTTCAGTTGGTTTTTCCAAATTTAAACTTTGGCATTCCTTATACCACTTTTGGTAGGGTGAGACCATTACATACCAATGCGGTAATTTTCGCATTTGTTGGAAATGGATTGTTTGCTGGTATTTACTATTCATTACAAAGGTTATGTAAAGCCAGAATGTATAGTGATGTGCTTAGTAAGATTAATTTCTGGGGATGGCAAATTATAATTTTAGCTGCCGCAATTACTTTGCCTTTGGGATATACTTCTGGTAAAGAATACGCAGAGCTCGAATGGCCTATAGATATTGCCATTGCTTTAATTTGGGTAGTTTTTGGTTGGAATATGTTCGCTACTATTTTGAAAAGAAGAGAGCGTCATTTATATGTTGCCATTTGGTTTTACATTGCCACATTTATAACAGTTGCCGTATTACACATTGTCAACTCTTTTGAAATTCCAGTTTCACTTTTTAAAAGTTATTCGTGGTATGCAGGCGTACAAGATGCATTAGTACAATGGTGGTATGGTCATAATGCGGTTGCATTTTTCTTAACAACTCCTTATTTAGGTTTGATGTATTATTTTTTACCTAAAGCGGCTAACAGACCCGTTTATTCTTATAGGCTTTCTATTATTCATTTTTGGGCATTAATCTTTTTATATATCTGGGCAGGGCCACATCATTTGTTATATACTTCTTTACCAGATTGGGCACAATCATTGGGTGTTGTATTTTCGGTCATGTTAATTGCTCCATCTTGGGGTGGTATGATCAACGGTTTATTAACCTTGCGTGGTGCTTGGGATAAAGTGAGAGAAGATGTAGTGTTGAAATTCTTTGTAGTAGCCATTACAGCTTATGGTATGTCTACATTCGAAGGCCCCATGTTGTCTTTGAAAAATGTGAATGCCATTGCACATTTTACAGATTGGATTATAGCGCATGTGCATATTGGCGCTTTAGGTTGGAACGGATTCTTAACTTTTGGAATGTTGTATTGGTTGTTTCCTCGTATTTATGGAAAAGAATTATTCTCAAAGAAATTAGCCAATTTCCATTTCTGGATTGGCACTTTAGGAATTTTATTTTATGCAATTCCTTTATACTGGGCAGGTATTACCCAAAGTTTAATGTGGAAAGAATTTACTGCAGAAGGATATTTAAAATATCCAAACTTTTTAGAAACTGTTACCCAAATTATTCCAATGTATGCATTGAGAAGTTTAGGCGGATTATTGTATTTAATAGGGGTAATTGTGATGACCTACAATTTAGTAAAGACTGCATTGTCGGGCAAATTAATTGCTAACGAATTAGCCGAAGCACCTGCATTGACTAAGGTTTATGGCGTAGCTAAAAACGAACATTGGCACCGTTGGATCGAAAGACGACCAGTTCAGTTTATGGTATTTAGTTTAGTGGTAATTTTAATTGGAGGTGCTGCAGAAATTATTCCAACATTTTTAATTAAAAATAATATACCAACCATAGCGAGTGTAAAACCATACACTCCATTAGAATTACAAGGACGAGATATTTATATTAGAGAAGGATGTAATACATGTCATTCGCAAATGATCCGTCCATTCAGATCAGAAACCGAACGATATGGTGAATATTCTAAAGCCGGCGAATTTGTGTACGACCACCCATTCTTATGGGGCTCGAAAAGAACTGGACCCGATTTACAAAGAGAAGGTGGAAAATACCCAGATGCTTGGCATTATAATCACATGCTGGAACCAAGCTCGATGTCACCGGGTTCCATCATGCCGGTTTACGCTTGGTTGCTAGACGATAATTTAGATACGAGCTCAACAGCCGCTAAAATTAGGGCAATGCAAACTGTCGGAGTACCATATCCTTTGGGTTACGATTTAATCGCGAATAAAGACTTAATGCATCAAGCGGATTCTATCAAAAACACATTAGCGCAGTCTGGAATTAAAACGGCTTCTGATAAAGAGATAGTAGCCTTGATTGCTTATTTGCAAAGACTTGGCAGAGATATCAAATTAGAAACAAAATTAAATTAGGTAAAAATGAAATTCATTAATTATTTATCTTCTATAGCGGGCATATCTGTATTCCCATTATTTTCACTCTTTATTTTCGTAATTTTTTTTACGGTACTTATTGTTTATTTAATCAAATCTGATACCGAAAGAATGAACGAATTAGGAAATATTCCTTTAGCAAAAAACGATGATCATTTAAATTTTAGCAAACATGAATAGTCTAAAAAAATTAGCATTTAATAAGTGGCTATTGCTACTCCTATTTACTTTTTTATTATCAAATGTAAATGCCCAGGCGGTAGCACAGAATGCAGTTGTAAGCCTTACTCCAAATATTTTGGCAAGCCCGTTATTTTGGGTTTTTGCATTCGCCATTCTAGGTTTATTATTAGTAATAATTGCTATAGGTGGAGTATTAGTGGGTTTAGTGAATAATAAAATTGCAAAACAATTCAAAAATACACTTCCAATTATTTTTTTCTTTTTTATTTTAGGAATAGGATCATCACAGGCGCAAACAGTCAGTTCAACTGTTGCGCCTAATCCTATTACACAAATAGCTGGCGCATTAGATCCTACTACCATAATGATTTTAATGTTGGTGGTGGCGATTGAACTTTTTGTAATCCTTTATTTGTTTGCTATTTTACAAAAGATGCTCATTGCATTAGGTTATAAAACAAAAGCAGAATCTAAATGGACCTATGCAGCCATCATGAAGCGCATGACTAAGGCAATTCCTTTAGATAGAGAAGCAGAGGTGGCCACAGATCACAACTACGATGGCATTATTGAGTTAGACAATAGCTTGCCACCTTGGTGGGTATACATGTTCTATGGTACGATTATTTTTGCCATTACCTATATGATTTATTTTAACTTTTTTGATGGGCCAACCCAAAAAATGGAATACGATACGGAAGTAGCGCAAGCCTTAGTGAACAAAAATGAATTTTTGAAAAAAGCAGCGGCTTCGGTCGATGAGACTTCGGTTGTATCATTAACAGATGCTGCAGCATTGGCAAAAGGAAAGAGTAGTTTTATTACAAAATGTGCTACTTGTCATGGTCAGCATGGGGAGGGTTTAGTAGGCCCTAACTTAACAGATGCGTATTGGATTCATGGAGGCGGCATTAAAGATATTTTTAAAACGATTAAATATGGTTGGCCAGAAAAAGGAATGATTTCTTGGGAGAGTCAAATTATGCCAATGGAAATGCAACAAATTGCCAGTTATATTATTACGCTCAAAGGAACAAACCCTGCAAATCCAAAAGCGCCACAAGGCACCATCTATGTTGAAGCAGCAACGGTCGATACCACAGCAAAAGCTGTTGCTATTGATAGTTTGAAAGTATTATAATAAAAAATGAACGAGGATTATCATTACGAAGAAGAATTAGATCAACACTTTAGAGATAGGGTAGCTACTATAGATGATAAAGGTAAACGCGTTTGGATTTTTGCAAAAAAACCTAAGGGAAAACTCACTAATTATAGATCCATAGTTGCCCTCTTTTTCTTAATAATATTAGTAGGCATGCCATTTATCAGAGTAAATGGTTTGCCTTTTTTTATGCTTAATATCATCACCCGAAAATTCATTTTATTTAGTGTTGTTTTTGGGCCTCAAGATTTTTTTTTATTGGGATTAACAATGATCACTTTTATGGTGTTCATTATTTTATTTACAGTCATATTTGGTCGATTGTTTTGTGGATGGGCCTGTCCGCAAACTATTTTTTTAGAAATGGTTTTCAGAAAAATAGAATATTGGATTGAAGGAGATGCGAACAAGCAAATTGCATTAAACAGAGCACCTTGGACCTTCGAAAAAATATTTAAAAAGTCAATAAAGCATTTCATCTTTTACCTATTATCCTTTTTGATTGCCAATTTATTTTTATCGTATATCATTAGTACAGACGAATTGATTCGATTAATTGAAGAACCCATAGCCTTGCACAAAGGTGATTTAGCGGCTATTATTATTTTTACTTATGTTTTTTATTGGGTCTTTGCATTTTTTAGAGAACAAGTTTGTACGGTTGTTTGCCCCTATGGCAGATTGCAAGGGGTGTTGCTCGATAAAAAATCTATTGTTGTAGCTTATGATTATAAGCGTGGCGAACCAAGAGGTAAAATTAGAAAAGGAGAATCACGCAGCATAGGCGATTGTATAGATTGTCATCAATGTGTTGCGGTTTGCCCAACAGGTATAGATATTAGAAATGGCACACAATTAGAATGTGTAAATTGTACGGCATGTATTGATGTCTGCAATGATATTATGGGCCGTGTAGGCTTGCCTAAAAATTTAATTAAATATGCTTCGGAAAACGGAATAGCAGAAGGCACCAAGTTAAGGCTGAACGCTAGGATTATAGGGTATTCGGCGGTCTTACTCATTTTAGTTTCGGCTTTAGCATTCACGCTCATTAGTAGAAAAGATACCGAAACAACGATGTTAAGAACGCCCGGCATTTTATATCAAGTTAACCCTGGCGGCATAATTAGTAATTTGTATAATTTCAAAGTAACCAATAAGACCCATCGCGAACTCCATATTCATTTTAAAGTTTTAGAAAGTAATGCAACAATTAAATTAATTGGCGATGGTAAAGTGTTTTGTGAAAAAGAAAGTGCAGCCGTAGGCACGCTATTTATTTATGTTAAGCAAAAGGATATTCAAAAGCGAAGTACTAAATTAAAAATTGGAGTATACGAAGATGGTAAATTATTAGAAACCACTAAAACTACATTTTTAGCACCTTTAAATTAATATATATGAATTGGGGAAACCGTATTTTATTTTTGTATTTGGCTTTTGTAGCCCTCATCATCACCTTAGTAGTGATAAGCATTAGCCAAAAAGTAGATTTAGTTGCACCAGATTATTATGCTAAAGAATTAAAATTCGAATCTGAAATTGTTAAAATGAAAAACGAAGCGGCTTTAGGTGAAAAACCAAAAGTTGCTTTAATTAATAATCAATTAAGCATTTCATTTCCAACTGCATTTTCGGGTAAATATATTACGGGCTCTGTTTTAGTGTACAAGCCTTCGGATGCGAATGCAGATTTTACGCAAGCAATCGAAACAAATCAAAACAATGTTATTATAGCTACGCAAGGATTTAGTGCTGGCATGCGCAAAGTAAAAATTAATTGGAAAGTAGATAGTCTTTATTATTTAACCGAATCTGTAGTTGTTATTCCTTAATTTCTGATGCAATTAACCGCCGCTTTTTTATTAGGATTTTTAGGGAGTTTTCATTGCGTGGGCATGTGTGGCCCAATTTTAATGGCTTTGCCACAATCGCAAGAAAAAAATAGTACCAGATTTTGGAAACAGCTATTATACCATAGCGGACGCATTTCGGTTTATTTTATTTTCGGTTTATTAATTGGTCTTATTGGAAAAGGCTTGCTCATCATTCAAATACAACAAACAGTATCTATTGCGTTCGGCTTAATTTTATTAATGATTACTTTGTTTCCTATTTTACTTCCAAATAAATTAAGTTCATTTTCTTTTTTTAAATTTCATTGGTTTAAAAAAATATTTAACCAACTTGTCAATAGTAAAAAATATAGTTCCATTTATTTATTAGGTTTTTTAAACGGATTGTGACCTTGTGGTTTTGTCTATGTTGCCATGGCTGCAGCCCTAATAACAGCAAGTCCATTTAGCGCAGCTGGTTTTATGGCTTTCTTTGGATTAGGAACTGCTCCAGCCTTAATTATACTAACTATGCTAGGCGCAGTTTTACAAGTTTCTGTGAGAAATAGGCTACGAAAGACTTTACCGATCATGACCATTGTAGTTGCCTTACTTTTAATATTAAGGGGCTTAAACCTAGGCATTCCAATGCTCAGCCCTAAAATAAACATGCAGCATTCGGCGCCAAGCTTAAACTGTTGTCAGCGCCCTTAAAATCTAGCTTTTTTCCTTTTTTTCCGTATTTCTTTCTTAATTTGGCCTAAATTTTAAGAATATGAAATACGATGTAGTGGTGATTGGTTCTGGTCCTGGTGGATATGTTGCGGCAATTCGTGCAGCACAATTGGGATTAAAAACCGCAATAATAGAAAAGTATGCAACATTAGGAGGTACCTGTTTGAATGTTGGTTGCATTCCTTCCAAGGCATTATTAGATTCTTCGGAGCATTATTATAATGCAGCACATACTTTTAAAACACATGGAATTGAATTATCAAATTTGAAACCAAATTTGACACAAATGATAAATCGCAAGAACGAGGTAGTCAAACAAAATACCGATGGGATTAATTATTTGATGAAAAAAAATAAAATTGACGCTTTTCAAGGCCTTGCAAGTTTTATTAATAAAAACACGATTCAAATTGATGGCGCAAAAAAAACAACCATCGAAACGGCTAAAGTAATTATTGCAACAGGTTCTAAACCGAGTACATTGCCTTTTATAGCAGTAGATAAAAAAAGAGTTTTAACTTCTACCGAAGCATTAAATTTAAAAGAAATTCCAAAGCAATTAATTTTAATTGGCGGTGGCGTAATAGGTTTAGAGTTAGGTTCTGTTTATGCAAGACTTGGCGCAAAGGTTACTGTTGTTGAGTTTGCCGATGGCATCATTCCAACAATGGATAAATCTTTGGGTAAAGAATTGCAAAAATCATTGAAGAAAATTGGCTTTGAATTTTTACTGAGTCATCAAGTTAAAAAAGTAACAAGCACCGCTAAAGAAGTATTAGTAGAGGCCAGCGATGCTTCAGGAAAAACAATTTCAATCAAAGGTGATTATTGCATTGTGGCAGTTGGAAGAACAGCTTACACCGAAGGATTAGGCTTAGAAAAAATTGGCATCACCTTAGAAGAGCGTGGAAAAAAAATCCCTGTTAACCAACATTTAGAAACCAATGTAGCTGGCGTATTTGCCATTGGTGATGTGGTAAAAGGTGCCATGCTTGCACATAAAGCGGAAGAAGAAGGCGTATATGTTGCCGAATATATTGCAGGACAAAAACCACACATCAATTATAATTTAATACCAGGTGTAGTTTATACATGGCCCGAAGTAGCTGCTGTTGGTCAAACAGAAGAAGAATTAAAAGCGGCAGGTGTAAATTATAGAATGGGTTCATTCCCATTTCTTGCCAGTGGCAGGGCCCGCGCCAGTATGGATACAGATGGTTTTGTGAAAGTATTAGTTGATGCAAAGTCGGATGAAATTTTAGGCGTACACATGATTGGCCCACGAGTGGCAGACATGATTGCGGAGGCCGTTGTGGCAATGGAGTTTAGGGCTAGTGCAGAAGATATTGCACGCATGAGTCATGCGCATCCAACTTATACCGAAGTATTCAAAGAAGCTTGTTTAGCTGCAACAGCAAATCGCGCTTTACATATTTAATTTTTCAATATGCAAATTCAAGAAAATATTTCCTTACTTCCTTTCAATACTTTTAGAATTGCCGTAAACGCGAAATATTTTGTGGAGGTAAAAACCATTGTAGAATTACAATCCGTTTTAGCATCAGACATTTGCAAACAAAATAAATTATTGGTTTTAGGCGGCGGAAGCAATTTATTGTTGACCAAAGACTTTGATGGCTTAGTAATTCGTTTAGGTATTAAAGGAATAACAGTATGTGAGCAAGATGACGAAGTATTTGTAGAAGCAGGCGCAGCAGAGGTTTGGAATCATTTTGTATTATTTTGTGTAGCGAAAAATTTTGCAGGTTTAGAAAATTTAACTTTAATTCCTGGTACCGTTGGTGCATCTCCAGTTCAGAACATTGGCGCTTATGGTGTAGAAATTAAAGATACCTTTCATTCGCTTTTGGCTGTTGAAATTGCAACTGGTGAAGTAAAAGTTTTCGATCAAGCAGCATGTAAATTTGATTATCGCGAAAGTGTTTTTAAGTCTGAATTAAAAAATAAATATATCATAGCATCGGTTGTTTTTAAGTTGCAAAAAAATGCATCATTAAAATTAAGTTATGGTGCTATTCAAGAGGAATTAAAAAATCGTGGAATTGGGAATCCTTCTATTCAAGATGTAAGCGATGTGGTAGCCGCTATTCGCGTGGCTAAATTACCAGACCCAAGTACAATAGGTAATGCTGGTTCTTTCTTTAAAAATCCAGTAGTGAGCGCTTCCCTTTTTCAACAACTTGTATCTGAATTTCCTGCTATCGTACATTTTCCATTAGCAGATGGGCAAGAAAAATTGGCGGCCGGTTGGTTAATAGAACAATGTGGTTGGAAAGGCAAACAGATTGGTAATGCAGGCACCTGGAAAAACCAAGCTTTGGTATTGGTTAATTGTGGGGGAGCCAGTGGCAAGGAAATCTATGACTTTTCCGAACTCATCATACAATCGGTCAAAGACAAGTTTGGGGTAGTATTGGCTCGCGAAGTCAATATTCATTAAAATTTGAGCAAAAAAAAAGCCCCGCATTAAGCAGGGCTGGAATAAAGTCTTTAAGTATATTAAGCTAACTTAACGTCTACTGCATTTAAACCTTTTTTTCCTTCTTTCAGTTCGAAAGTTACTTCGTCATTTTCTCTGATCTCATCGATCAAACCAGAAACGTGTACAAAGTACTCTTTTCCTGTTCCTTCTTCTTTAATAAATCCGAACCCTTTTGAGTCGTTGAAGAATTTTACTGTTCCGTTATTCATGATATTTTTTAATAAAAATTTAATGTCACAAAGATACCATAATAAATTTAGAAATCAGTTTTATTTTCTTTATTGAAGGAGAAAGCCCACAAAACTAGGTTTAAATAGTATTGTGGGATGTTAATAAATTTTTTCTTTACCGATTTATTTAGGCAAAAATTGAATCTTCTTCGACAATTTGCTTGCTGGTATTTCTTTCATATGGCTTTAAGTTTGCTTTTAATAGCTTTCTTGCCACATGTATTCGAGTTTTAACAGTGCCAATTGGGATATTTAAATAATCAGCAATTTCGTGGTATTTATAACCTTCGAAGTACATATTGAAAGGGATTTTGTAGTCATCATTTAAATGATTCAAGGCTCTTTGGATGTCTTGCATCACAAATTTACCTGTTGCATCATTATTTGTAGCACTAAAATATAGGTTAGCAGAACTAATCTCATCAGACTGCGTAACCATCGTATTGATTTTGGTAATCCTACGATAGTTATTGATGAAAGTGTTCTTCATGATGGTATATAACCATCCTTTAAGATTGGTGCCTTCTGCAAACTTATTGTAGTAGGTGATGGCTTTGAGCATGGTATCTTGTACCAAGTCGTCTGCATCGTCTGCATCATGTGTAAAATGATAGGCATATGTTCTAAGAGAACTGCTTTGTTTAATCACTAAAGAATCGAATTCTTGCTTATTCATGACGGTTGTTTTATAACCAAATGTAAGCAGGACATTTATCAATCCCAAGTTTTGTTTAACTTATTTTACATTTTATTTATACAATATGTTTAAACATGTAAAAAAGCCTGAATTTAGCTCAAATTTAAAGGTTAATTAAAAAACAGATAAATTAGGATTTAGTTAGGTAGTTCAGCGTTTCATTAGCTGCCACTTGACCAGAAATGATACTTGGAGGAACTCCTGGACCCGGAACAGTTAATTGACCGGTATAAAATAAGTTCTTTAGTTTTTTGGAACGCATTTTTGGTTTAAGGAATGCAGTTTGCAAAAGGGTATTGGCTAATCCATAAGCGTTGCCTTTATGCGAATGATAATCTTTTGTAAAATCATTCATCGCATAGCTTCTCTTAAATAAAATGGCATCACTGATATTTTCACCCGTTATTTTTTCGAACCTTTCACAAATCATTTGAAAATATTTTTCTCTCATTTCTTCCGAATCATTTAATCCTGGAGCAAGCGGTATTAAGAAGAATAAATTTTCTGCATTTTCGGGTGCACATGCTGGATCTGTAATGGATGCTGCGCTAGCATAAAATAATGGTTTTTTTGGCCAACTAGGTTTGGTGTAAATTTCAAAAGCATGTTCGTCAAATGGTGCATCAAAAAATAAGTTATGATGAATAATGTTTTTTAATTTTTTATTTAATCCAATATAAAAAAGCAAACTCGATGGAGAAAATGTTTTTTCATCCCAATATTTTTCGGTGTAATTTGCAACGTTTTTATCTAATAATTTTAAATCTGTATGCGCATAATCTGCGCCCGAAACTACTGCATCTACTGCATATTCAGATTGATTACTAATTACTTTTACCGCTTTACCGTTTAGCGTTTCAATATGTATAATTTCTTCGTTTAAATGAATATGAACGCCTTGCTCAATAGCCACTTTGGTCATTGCTTTGACAATTTCGTGCATGCCACCTTTAGGAAACCAAGTGCCTAACACTAAATCTGCGTAATTCATTAAGCTATATAATCCGGGTGTATTTTGCGGAGTTGCCCCTAAAAACAAAACAGGAAATTCGAGTAATTGAATTAATTTTTTGTTGGTAAATAGCGCACGTACCTCGTTGCTTACCGAACCAAACATGTTCATTTTAAAAATAGATTTTAAAATTCGGATGTCAAAAAACTCCGTTACCGAATCGGATGGTTTCCAAACAAATTCGTTCATGCCCGTTTTATATTTGTATTCGGCAACCGACAAGAATTTTTTTAATTTTTCTCCGCTTCCAACTTCAATACTTTCAAATAAATTCAACAACTCCTGAAAATCTGATGGAACATCTAGGTAATCATCCGCTCCAAAATATACTCTATAGGATGGACTCAATCTTTTTAATTCGTAAAAATCTGCTGTGTTTTTACCGAATTCTTTAAAGAAGTTGTCGAAAACTTCGGGCATCCAGTACCAACTTGGCCCCATATCAAAAGTAAAGCCATCTTTTTCCCATATTCTTGCTCTTCCTCCAGTTTGGTCGTTTTTTTCAATTAAATGCACATCGTGCCCTGCTTGTGCTAGTTTTGCAGCTGCTGCAAGTCCAGCAAAACCAGCCCCAATGACAACTATTTTTTTTGAATTCTTCATTTAGATATGCCTTGTAATGATAGCGTTACGATAATATACAAAATTATATTAATTTTAATTCCTTATAAAGGAAACCAAAATAACTTTTTTATGTTTTCTTTTTAATGATAATAATATGATGGAGCTGTATAATTCTACTTGTTTTGAGTGTAGCAAATTAATCACACATCGCTATAGTACTTCTTTTAGCATAGGGATTAAAGCATTTGCCAAGCCATTACGCGCTCCAATTTATGCAATATATGGGTTCGTTAGGTATGCAGATGAGATTGTAGATACTTTTCATGGGCTCGACAAAGCAAATTTGTTGGCTGATTTTAAACAGCAAACTTATAAAGCAATACAAGATAAAATTAGTTTAAATCCTGTTATACATTCTTTTCAAACAATAGTCAATCAGTATCAGATTCCATTAGACTTAATTGCTGCCTTTTTCGAAAGCATGGAAATGGATTTAACAGATCAAGTATACGATCAAGCAGCATACGAAAAATATATTTATGGTTCTGCCGAGGTAATAGGTCTTATGTGTTTGATGGCTTTTTGTGATGGCGATAAAAATGAGTACGAAAAGTTAAAGCCAGCGGCAAGTAAATTAGGTGCTGCCTTTCAGAAAATTAATTTTTTAAGAGATATTCAATCAGACTTTAAAGAAAGAGGTCGAACCTATTTCCCTGGAATAAATTTCTTGCAATTTTCTAATGCAGATAAAAGAAAGATTGAACAGGATATTCAAGTAGATTTTAATGCTGGTTTAATTGGTATTCAACAACTAGCTAGCAATAGTAGGTTAGGGGTATACATTGCTTATGAGTACTACACCGAATTATTCGATAAAATAAAAAACTTAGATGCGAATGTAATTGCAAATGCTCGCATAAGGGTATCAGATAGCAAAAAGCTTTATTTATTATTTCAGTCAATAATTAAAAATAAGCTAGGTAGAATTAACTAGTGTGCTATATGAAAAAAATATTTTTATTATTTGTGTGCTTATTTTATACACTTGTTGTACTTGCCAATGATAATATTGAGCTTGCTAGAAAAGAATTCAAGAAAGCAGCATTCAACGATAAGGTAACCAATGAAGTTTATCAGGTCTTGGTGAGTAGTAAAACTCAGGATCCGCTCACGCAAGCATATGTAGCCTATTTTACTGCATTAAAAGCAAGACATGTTGCCAGTCCATACGAAAAAATAACATATGTGCGTAGTTTTGATCAGGCTATCAAAAAAGCGGTTGCATTGGATCCAGATAATTTAGAAATTAGATTTTTGCGTTTTTCTGTCCAAGATCGTTTACCACCTTACCTTGGCTTTAGTAAGGAATTGGCAGTAGATAAGAAAATAATTATGCAACAAATTCAGTCGCATAGGTTAGATGTGCCAGCTACTTTTAAAAAAGACATGAAAGCTGTTTTATTGAATTCAAAAACGCTAAGTATAGCCGAAAAAAAAATTATTGAAAAAAACTAATGGAGAAGTATTATTATTTATTAATCGACTTTTTTACAATCTTAGTCCCATTTTTATACTCATTTGATAAAAGAGCATATTACTATAAATGGTGGCCGAAACTATTTCCTGCATTGCTTTTTGGCGGTATCCCATTTTTAATTTGGGATCATTATTTTACAATAAAAGGGGTTTGGAGTTTTAACGAAAATTATATTTCTGGAATTAAATTATTTGAACTACCTATAGAAGAAGTTTTATTTTTCTTAGTGGTTCCTTATGCCTGCTTATTTATTTATGCTTGCATGAAATATTATTTTCCTAAAGCCGAAAATTTTAAATGGACAAAATCTGTTTGGTTAATTATTGCTATTTTTTCTGCTGCAATGGTGGCATTTTATTATGAGCAAATCTATACCTT
>CAIMAP010000074.1 GCA_903838995.1 uncultured bacterium
GGACCTAATATTATTGGTTCAATAGATCTTTCGCAATTTGCTGCAAAGAAAAAAGCAGCTCCAGTTGCAAGTTCTTCAGGAAATTCTGCAGCAGATCAAGCGAAGAAAAAAAGAAAAAGAAAAGAGCACCCTCATACAGGAACGCCTAATACAAATCCTAATACAAATACGAGCGCAGGCGGACGCCCTCCTGGAACTTTCCATAGAGCAGGCGATCCAAAACCAGCTAATAGCGGAGCCAACAGAAGAAACGCACCTTTTGTAAGAAACAATCCCTCGGGACCAAAAGCAGAGCCTACCGAAAAAGAAATACAAGATCAAATTAAAGCAACCCTTGCTAGATTAAGTGGAGCAGGTAAGTCGAGTAAATTTGCACAACGTACCAAAATGCGTCGTAACAAAAGAGACGACAACGCGGCAAATGCCGAAGCTGCTGCATTAGAGCAAGAGTTACAATCAAAAATTTTAAAAGTTACCGAGTTTGTTACAGCAAATGAGTTAGCAAAAATGATGGACGTACCAGTTACGCAAGTTATTTCTACTTGTATGAGTTTGGGTATGTTCGTTTCCATTAACCAAAGGTTAGATGCAGAAACATTAACAATTGTTGCAGATGAGTTTGGTTTTGAAGTACAATTTATCAGTGCATCAGACGAACAAGAAACTGTTGCAGTTGTGGAAGATAAACCAGAAGATTTAATTCCACGCGCACCTATTGTTACGGTAATGGGTCACGTCGATCATGGTAAAACATCTTTACTCGATTTTGTGCGTAAAGCAAATGTAATTGCAGGTGAGGCCGGGGGTATTACACAACATATTGGTGCTTACGAAGTGCAATTAGACAGTGGTAAAAAAATTACTTTCTTAGATACACCAGGTCACGAAGCCTTTACGGCTATGCGTGCTAGGGGTGCATCGGTTACCGATATTGTAATTATTGTAATTGCAGCAGACGATAGCGTGATGCCTCAAACCAAAGAAGCGATTAACCATGCGCAAGCAGCGGGCGTTCCGATTATTTTTGCATTAAATAAAATTGACAAACCAGGAGCAAATCCAGATAGAGTGCGTGAGCAACTTTCTGCTATGAATATTTTAGTAGAAGAATGGGGCGGTAAATACCAGTGTCAAGAAATTTCTGCAAAGCAAGGTTTGAACGTAGATGTGTTACTTGAAAAAGTAATGTTAGAAGCGGAATTGTTAGAGTTAAAAGCAAATCCAAACAAGCATGCAGTAGGTACTGTAATCGAAGCAGCCTTAGATAAAGGAAGAGGAATTGTAACTACTATCTTAGTACAATCTGGAACTTTAAAAGTGGGAGATCCAATTTTAGCAGGTTGTTACAGCGGTAAAGTAAAAGCTTTATTCAACGAGCGTGGCAATAAAGTAGAATCTGTTGGACCTTCACAACCTATACAGGTATTGGGTATGAACGGTGCGCCACAAGCAGGTGATAAGTTCAACTCAATGGAATCCGAAGTAGAGGCAAGAGAAATTGCAAACAAGCGTTTACAATTACAACGCGAGCAGGGAATTCGTACACAGAAACATATTACTTTAGATGAGATCGGTCGTCGTTTAGCGATCGGTAACTTTAAAGAATTAAATATTATTGTGAAAGGTGACGTGGATGGATCTATCGAAGCATTATCAGATTCATTATTGAAATTATCTACACAAGAAATTCAAATCAATATTATCCATAAATCAGTAGGTCAAATTTCTGAATCAGATGTATTATTAGCATCTGCATCTGATGCCATCATTATTGGTTTCCAAGTTCGTCCTTCGCTCAATGCTAGAAAATTAGCAGAGCAAGAACAAATTGATATTCGTATGTATTCAATTATTTACGATGCCATCAACGAAATCAAATCGGCAATGGAAGGTATGTTGGCGCCACAATTTGAAGAGAAAATTGTTGCCAATGTAGAAATTAGAGAGACCTTTAAAATCTCGAAAGTGGGTACTATTGCAGGTTGTATGGTTTTAGATGGTAAAATAAATAGAAACAGTAAAATTCGTATCATTAGAGATGGCGTAGTTTTACATACTGGCGAATTGGCTTCTTTAAAACGTTTCAAAGACGATGTGAAAGAAGTGGCTACCAATTATGAATGTGGTTTAAATATTCAAAACTATAATGATATTGAAGTAGGAGATATTGTAGAGGCATTTGAACAAGTAGAAATCAAACGTAAATTATAATTATCAAAGGATACACGAAAAGCGCTGATTTATCAGCGCTTTTTTTTATTTTAGTATATGCTTAATCAGTTTTCCTTTCCAAAAGCACATATCATTTTAATCTGCGGAATTATTGTGGGCGTTTTTTCTTATGCAGCCATTAATAGTATTTGCACAGGTTTATTGGTGATTAACTGGATTGCAGCAGGAAATTTAAAACAAAAACTAAATACGCTTCGAAATTCAAAAATATTTTGGGTGCTCATTAGCCTATTCTTATTGCATTTGCTAGGTTTACTTTATACAAGTAATTTTACATACGCACTCAAAGACTTAAAAATAAAATTACCCATATTCTTTTTACCCATTGTTTTTATTGCTTCGCCATCGCTTACTATTACTGAATTTCGAAGTGTATTAAAGGTGCTATTGATTACGGCTTTACTTTCTTCGATTTACGGAATGTATTATTATCTCCGTTATTTCCAAGTTACCTTTTTTGAATTGAGAGAAATGTCTCGTTTTATCTCTCATATTCGTTTGAGCTTATTGAATATCATTGCCGCTTTTGCAGCTTTTTATTTATTAGCTAAAAATAACTGGAGAAAATTCTCTTATACCAATCTGTATTATTTAATGGCAGGTATTTGGTTGTTTATTTTTAATGGCATTATGGGCGTGAGAATGGGCTTGGTTGTATTTTTTATTTTGCTATTTCTTGGTTCAATATTTCTTGTTATTCGACATAAGAAAATTTGGTTAGCCGCAGTTTTGTTGTTGCTGATGATAGCTTTGCCAATTATTTCGTATGTGACTTTGCCAAATATAAAAATGCGTACGCATGAAGTAGTTTATGAATGGCAATCATATCAATTAAATCAAGATCCAAACGGCAAATCAATTGCACAAAGATTTGTTTACTGGAATATAGCTTGGGATATTTTTAAAACAGCTCCGGTTATAGGAATTGGCACAGGAGATGTAGCTGATGCTTTCAATAGTTATTATCTCACGCATCCAAATTTACTACAGCAGCAATATCAACACCGCGCACATAATCAATGGCTCACCATACTGCTTACTTTCGGCATTCTTGGATTACTATTATTTATGCTAGTCGTTTTTTATCCATTATTTTATAAGCGTAAATACTTAGATTATTTTTATATCGTATTCTTTATCGCATTTGCACTTTCGCTCCTTACCGAAGATACGCTAGAAACGCAAGCTGGCGTTACCTTTTATGCTTTGTTCAATTGCTTGTTTTTATTTGCTAAACCTGCCGAATCATTAGATTGATTGGTAAATTTTTAGTGTTTCTGTTGCCATACGCTCTTTACAGAAATCTAATGCTGATCTTTTTCCATTAGCAATTAATTTTTCTTTTAAAGTTTTATTTTCAAGAATCATTACAATAGATTTTGCTAACAATTCTGCATTGCCAATTGGCACTAAAATTCCATTTTCCTTATCTATAATCAATTCTGGAATTCCACCAGCAGCCGTTGCAACAACTGGAATCCCGCAAGCAAATGCATCTAATATGGAGCTTCCCAATCCTTCTGTTTTAGAACTTAAAACAAAAATATCTATATCTGGTAAAATTTTTTCAAGGTCGTTTCTAAAACCTGTGAATATTATTTTTTCATTTAACCTTAATTCTACTACTTTTTGTTTTATTTGATTTGCTAATGGCCCATCTCCGATAATAAAAAATTGCAAATTTTTAAATTCGCTTAAAGCGGTAATCGATTTAATAAAAGTGGGATAATCTTTATGGTCTGCAAGTGCAGCTGTGCTAGCTATTATTAATTTATCGTTTGCAATATCAAATTCTTTACGTAAAATATGAGCGCCTTTATTTCCAAACTTATTCAAATCTATTCCGTCGTAAACTACAGTTGTAATTTTTGGATTTTTTAACGATTTATTTATTATTTTTTGAACAGCTCCAGATACACAAATAATTTTTTTTATTCCTTTACAATTATATTTTATTTTTGATAAAATATTATTAGAAATAGCAAAATCTACTTTTCTAGACAATACTATTTTAGTTTTATTTCCAAGATAATAAGACCAAACCGCTAATGAATGTGCATGCGAAGAGTGTGCATGAATAATTTCTGCTTTAAAAATTTTAGCAATACTTTTTATTTTTATACTACTGTAAATATCAAATTGGTTTTTAAAATGTAACGAAATATAATTGATGTTATTATTTTTACAATAATTTTCGAAAGCACTATTTTTTTTACATACAACTAATTGTTTGCAACCTAAATGATTCAATTCTGTAATTAAATAAGCTAATTGCTGTTCTCCTCCACGCCAGGATTTTTCTGCACTCAGGTGTATAATTTTCATTGATTTGCTAAGTCTTTTAATTTCATATATTTCAAATGCATTGATTTTGCTGAATATATACAAATGGTCCAGCCTGCTTTTCCATCTAAAAATCCACGCTTAAAAATATAGTCAGTTAAAAATCGATTGATTGGTTTGATATAACAATTAAAAAAATTTGGTTTTTTATTTTGCTTAAAAAGATCTGCTGCAGCAATTGTTGCATATTTTTCTATTTGTTTAATGTGCTCTTGCGTACTATAAAACGAATAATGCAATAGATCTCCTTTTAAAAATCCAAGGCCTGCTTTATTGTTTAGCTCTAGCGTTTCGTGTAATGCAGGACCGCCCCATTTCGCGAAATTTTTATCAAATAACCTAATTTTTGGATCGGGATACCAGCCACAATAATTAATCCATGTGCCGCAATAATTGGTGCGACGATTTAGTTGATAAGCCTGATGAGATGAATTTTGCATGCTGAGAATTATAGCTGCAGAAAGTTCTGCACTCAATGCTTCGTCGGCATCTAATGATAAAATAAATTTATTATTAGTTTGTTCGTTCGCAAAATTCTTTTGTACAGCATAAGAAATAAATTCTTTTTGATACACTTTAGCCCCAAAACTTTCTGCTATAGCAACAGTCTCGTCGGTTGAATGAGAATCTACTAAAATAATTTCATCGGCAATATTTTTTACAGACGCTAAGCAGCGTCCAATATTTCTAGCTTCATTATAAGTAATAATTACGACGGATATTTTTTCCATTGTTTTATTATTTGATGATTCGGTAATTTTTATATTCTCCAATTCTCCAGCCTGTTAGATTTTCAATATAACCAGCTAATTGGTGTTTCAATTTCATTTTTTTAATAGTTGGATCAACTGCAAATTCCCAATTGATGGCCGCTATTCTATTTTTCATAACAGCCGGATGGCTTTCTATAAAGCGTTTCAGGCCATCTACCTTCGAATAATCAAAGCCGCTTACTTTAGGTATATTTTTTTCAACCCATTGATCACTATGCCATAGTTTATTAAATGTTTCTGCTTTTGCTTGTTGTTTTTCGGGATGTTTAACCCATCCGTAATGATAAACGGCAGCTGCAATTTTTTTAACATTTAGTTTTCGGTTGTCTATCCTAAACCCTTGAGCATCTCTAAAAGATGTAATGTTTTTATTGTTTCTAATAATTCTAATTTCATTTCTATACCATTTTCTTGCCGTTCCGATAAAATCATAAGAGCCATAAAAATGAAGGTAATTTAAAAGTAATCCTTCTACCTTTTTGTTAGGAAGATTCAATTCCATTGCTTCTTTTATAATGGGCAGGTATTTTTCGTGAACGCATTCATCTCCTTGAATATAAAAACACCAATCGCTATCGCTAGCAACGGCTGCAAAAGCTTTATCTGTCTCCACTGCTAATACCCTTCCGCCTGCTCTTAAAGTATCGTCCCAAACGGTTGGAATAATTTTTATTTTAGGAGAATTAATACTGTTAATTAAGGCAGTGGTTTGGTCGTCAGAATGGCCTATGGCTACAATAAATTCATCGCAGATAGGAAGTATGGAAGTAATGGCTTCTACTATAGGATAATCGTATAAAATGGCATTTCTGATAAAAGTAAAACCACTAACTTTCATAAATTTAGGTGTTGGCTATTTAATTTTGTTTATTTGTGGCTAATTTAGTTAAATCAATGACTAATTGGATCGAAATATTAGAGAAAATAAAATTAGCAGATTATCGTGCTTTGGCTCGTGCCATTACTGGCGTTGAAAATGAGCTCGATGGCTATTTACCATTTCTATCTGAACTAAAAATAAATCAAGAAATTCCAATAGTAGGTATTACTGGCCCACCAGGTGCGGGTAAAAGCACGCTAGTCAATGGATTGATTACTGAATATTCAAAATTAGGAAAACGCGTTGCAGTTTTAGCAATTGATCCAACTTCTCCATTTAATTTTGGTTCTTTATTAGGTGATCGAATTCGCATGAGCAGTCATTTTTTAGAAGAGAATGTATTCATTAGATCTTTGGCTACTCGTGGTGCATTAGGTGGCTTGTCTGCCAAAACAATTGAGATTTGTGATGTGCTCAGAGCTTTTCCTTTTGACATGATACTGGTAGAAACAGTTGGCGTTGGACAATCTGAAATTGAAATTGTTGGATTGGCCGATACCACGCTGTTGGTGCTAGTTCCAGAGGCGGGAGACGAAATTCAAGGCATTAAATCTGGTATCATGGAGATCGCAGATATTTTTGTAGTCAACAAAGCAGATCGCTCAGGTGCCGATGCATTTGCAAATAATATTCAAAAAATAATCCACGAAAAAAATAGTGAGCAGCAAGCGCCAGCGGTAATTAAAACAATCGCTGCGAAGCACGAAGGCATCGAAGAATTAGTGAAACTAATTTCGGAGCATAAAATAAAAAAGACTGCCGAGAAAAAATATTTATTGTTAGCAGAAAAAGCCTATCGACTTATTCAAAATAAAAGAATGAAGGATATAAATAAAACAGCGCTCTTAGCTGATATAGAAGCTGCGAGCGCTGTCCCTGAATTTAATTTATATCAGTTTATTACCAATTATTAAATTATTTATTTTAATCTTTCGTTAATATCTAAACGATGTTTTCTTGCGGTATCTTTTGCAATATCATAACCCGCATCCATGTGTCGAATTACACCCATCGCAGGGTCATTATGCAAAACTCTTTTAATTCTTACAGCTGCTTCGTCGGTTCCATCGGCTAAGATAACCATGCCTGCATGTATCGAGTAGCCAATACCTACACCACCACCGTGGTGTAAAGAAACCCAACTAGCACCACCAGCGGTATTAATTAAAGCATTTAAAATTGGCCAATCTGCAACGGCATCCGAGCCATCTAACATCGCTTCTGTTTCTCTATTTGGAGAAGCAACAGAACCAGTATCTAAATGATCTCTTCCAATTACAATTGGTGCCTTTACTTTTCCTTCGGCTACTAATTTATTAAATGCTAAACCTGCAATTTCTCTTTCACCTTGTCCGAGCCAACAAATTCTTGCGGGTAATCCTTGAAAGGCAATTCTTTCTTGCGCCATCTTAATCCATCTGGCCAATTCTTTGTTTTCCGGAAATAATTCTAAAATTAATTTGTCGGTTTCGTAGATGTCTTGCGGATCGCCAGATAGTGCAGCCCAGCGGAATGGTCCTTTTCCTTCGCAAAATAATGGGCGAATATATGCTGGAACAAATCCTGGAAAATCAAATGCATTTTTTACACCGGCTTCCAATGCTCTTCCTCTTAAATTATTTCCATAATCAAAAGTAACAGCTCCTTTGCTTTGCATTTCAATCATTAAATTGATATGATGCGCCATGGTTACATAAGATTCTTTGATGTATTCGTCTGGGTTATTTTCTCTGAGCTCCTTTGCAGCAGCAACGCTCAAGCCTTGCGGGAAGTAACCCACTAGTGGATCGTGTGCAGATGTTTGATCGGTTAATACTTCTGGAATAACATTTCTTGCTAACATGCGCTCTAATAAATCAACCGCATTACAAACAACCCCAATAGAAATAGCTTCTTTATTTTGTTTTGCTAAAATGGCTCTATCAATGGCTTCATCAATATCATGAATTATTAAATCAATATATCTTGTTTCGATTCTTTTTTGAATGCGCCACTCTTCAACTTCTGCTGCTAAACATACACCTTCGTTCATGGTAATGGCTAAAGGTTGTGCGCCACCCATTCCACCTAAACCAGCGGTAACAGAAATAGTTCCTTTTAATGTACCACCAAAATGTTTGCGTGCAACGGCTGCAAATGTTTCAAATGTTCCTTGCACAATTCCTTGTGATCCAATATATATCCAAGATCCAGCGGTCATTTGACCATACATCATGAGTCCTTTATCTTCTAATTCGTTGAAGTATTCGAAGGTGGCCCATTTAGGTACAATTTGTGAATTAGAAATAATAACTCTTGGTGCATCTTTATGTGTAGGTAATATACCGACCGGTTTGCCAGATTGAATCAACAATGTTTCATCGTCGTTTAAATCTTTTAAAGCTTTTACAATTAAATAAAATGCTTCGGGATTTCTTGCTGCTTTTCCTCGGCCACCATATACAATTAAATCTTCTGGGCGCTCTGCAACCTCTGGGTCTAAATTATTTAGTAGCATTCTTAAAGCTGCTTCTTGCACCCATCCTTTACAAGTTAAAGTACTTCCCGTAGGTGTTTTGGTAAGCGAAAGATCAATTTTATCGGTATTTTTTTTCATAGCAATTTGTTCCTCAATCCAAGCAAAAATAAGCTTTTATTATAAATAAATCTATCAGAAAATTGTTTTAAATTTGAAAGAATTAATGAAAAATAACCGCTTCAACTATTTAATTGGCCTACTCCTTGCTAGTGTAATATTAGCAACTAGTTTTCCATTTGGTATTTTTCATCATCACCCACACGAAGCAGTTTGCGAAGTAGGGCTTAATGTACCATCGCCGCTTAAAAAAGAACACGACCAAGCCAAGCAGCACTTCCATACAAATGAAACAAAATGTTTTATTTGTAATTCTATTTTTACTACTGCAGCAATTATACCTTCGCTTGGCTTTTCTGAAAGAATAATAATTCTTGATGACAATACATTTTCAATAGTTATTGCCTGTGTTACAAAAACTATTTACTCTTTTCAAAACAAGGCCCCACCTTTAGTTTAATTCGCCAAATAAATTAATTTTTTTTCACAGTCTAACAATTTAACAATGAAAAAGCGAATGCTATTTTTGTTGCTCTTGCCATTATTCGCATCAGCACAAATCAAAATAAAAGGGAGAATAAGCACTAAAAATCAACAGGAGCAAGTAATTGGCGCCAATGTTTATTTTCATGAATTAAAAAAAGGCGCAATAACTGGTATAGATGGAGCATACGAAATCGCTAATTTGCCAAAAGGCTTATTTATTATACAAGTAAAATACATTGGATTTGAACAAATTATTAAATCGATAAATTTAACAAAAGATACCCTAATCGATTTTAATTTAAAGGAAACAATTTTCGAAATGCACGAAATTGTTACCACCGGAATTGGTCGTTCAAGCGAATTAAAATTAAGCCCGGTGAGTATCAAATCAATTGATAAAAATTATTTGAATGTGCATTCGGCTACCAATTTAGTAGATGCTTTAAAAGCGATACCTGGCATATCTCAAATAACAACTGGTGTGGCCATAGCCAAGCCTATTATTAGGGGTTTGGGCTATAACAGAGTATTAACTTTGGTAGATGGCATTCGCCAAGAAGGCCAACAATGGGGCGATGAACATGGTATTGAAGTAGATGAGTATGGGGTAGATAGAATAGAAATTGTAAAAGGACCTGGAAGTTTAGTATATGGTTCGGATGGATTAGCAGGCGTCATTAATTTTATTTCTCCAAGTGTAATGCCACAAGACAAATCGGAAATAAATTATGCTGCAAATTACCAAAGCAATAATCAACTATTGGCAAATTCGATTTCGAGTTCGGGGACTAAACAATCTTTTAATTGGAATATGAGGGCAACAGATAAATCTGCTTCGGACTATAAAAATGCGGCAGATGGAAAGGTGTATAATTCTGGATTTAACGAGCAAGATTTTTCTGCCATGTTCGGTATCAATAAATCTTGGGGTTATTCCCAAATTAGTTTTTCTAGTTTTAACCAACAACTCGCATTAGTAGAAGGAGATAGAGATTCGACGGGCGCTTTTATTACAAGCACATTAAATCAAATTAATACCCCTTATCAAAAAATTGGACATCAAAAAATAACTTCAAGTACTTTATGGGTGCTTGGAAATGCAAAGTTGAATATAGATTTAGCTTTGCAAAATAATAAAAGAAGAGAGTTTGCAAACCCTGATTTACCTGATAATGCAGCGCTTTTCTTTAATTTAACAACTTTTAATTATACGGCAAAAGTTAGTTTCCAAACTTTAAATAAATGGCAATACGCTACAGGATTAAATGGAATGTTACAAAACAATCGCAACTTAGGCGAAGAGTTTTTAATCCCAGCCTATAAACAAAATGATATTGGATTGTTTTTAACCTCCGAAAAATTTATCAAGCCTAATTTATTATTTTCTTATGGAGCAAGAATTGATCATCGAAATTTAGTTACCGACAGATTGGTGTTAGATCAATTCGGAATGCCAATCGCGATTGATACAGGCATGTATTTGGTAAAATTTAATCCACTCAACAAACAAATAATTAATTTTTCTGCAGCGGCAGGTTTAAGCTATCAATATGCTAATAAAAGTAATTTTAAAATCAATTTAAGCAGAGGCTTTAGGGCTGCAGCCGTTTCGGAGCTTGCATCTAATGGCATACATGAAGGTTCTTTTAGATACGAATTGGGCAACGAAAACTTAAAATCAGAATTTAATCACCAATTAGATCTTGTGTATAATTATACTTCGGAGCATTTGAATATAGAGCTTTCCCCTTTTGCTAATTTTATTAATAATTACATTTTTGTTCAAAAGTTAATAGCAGCTGCGGGTTCAGATTCTATCATAAATTCAGCAGATCCAGCACCTGTTTTCAAATTTGCGCAATCAAATGCGCTTTTGTATGGTTCCGAAATATTTGTTGATTTTCATCCGCATCCAATAGATTGGTTGCATATTGAAAATAGCTTTTCATTTGTAAACGCGATTAAAATGAATAGTACCGACAGCACACGATATTTGCCTTTTGTTCCACCTGCTCATTACAGAGTAGATTTGCGTGCGCAAACTAAATCAATTGGGAAAAATATAAAAAATGCATTTGTTAAATTTTCTGTCGATCACTATTTTGCACAAAACAAAGTGTATACCGCTTATGGAACCGAACAAGCTACACCAGCTTATACCCTTATAGGTGCTGGCATAGGTGCCGATTTAATATTATCGAAACATCAAACTAGCCCAATTAAGTTATTGTTGAATGTAGAAAATTTAACAGATGTGATTTATCAAAGTCATTTAAGTAGGTTAAAATATGCGCCAATCAATCCGCTATCTGGTAGACAAGGTGTTTTTAATATGGGGCGTAATTTGAGTATAAAATTAATTTACACTATTTAACTGTTGTAGAAAAATAACCGATTGTTGAATATCGATAGCAAGTACTCGGTCGACGGTGTTTCGACTGACTACTTTTCTATAATCGCTTACTATTTTTTCTACTACTGTTGATGATTTTAATGGGCGCCTAAACTCTATCGCTTGCACGGCATTTAGCAATTCTATAGCTAAAATTCTTTGTAGGTTTAAAATTACACGATGTAATTTGGTAGCTGCATTGGCGCCCATACTTACGTGGTCTTCTTGTCCATTAGAAGAAACAATAGAATCTACCGAGGCTGGGGTGCACAATTGTTTATTCTCGCTAACGATAGATGCCGCGGTGTATTGAGGAATCATGAATCCAGAATTTAAGCCCGGATTTTCTACTAAAAATGCAGGTAAACCTCGGGTGCCAGAAATTAATTGATAAGTTCTGCGTTCCGAAATACTTCCAAGTTCGGCTAAAGCAATGGCCATAAAATCTAAAGCAATGGCCAAAGGTTGCCCATGAAAATTTCCGCCAGAAATAATTAAATCTTCGTCTGGAAAAACATTTGGATTATCGGTTACCGAATTAATTTCGGTGGTAATAACCATGCAAACATAATCGATGGCATCTTTAGATGCGCCATGAACTTGTGGTACACATCTGAAAGAATAAGGATCTTGTACTTGTACTTTTTCTTGACTGGCAATTTCGCTTCCTGCTAATTTGTTCAATATATTTCGTGCAGTTGCTAATTGTCCGGCATGAGGTCTCAGCTCGTGAATTAATTGATGAAATGGATCTAACCTGCAATTAAAGGCATCAATGGCAATGGCGGTAATACTATCCGCGTTTTCTGCTAATTGTTTAGCTTGTAAACAAGACCAAACACCATAGGCGCTCATAAATTGGGTACCATTTAATAATGCCAAGCCTTCTTTAGATTGTAATTGAATCTCTTCCCAATTTAATTGTTTCAATAAATTTTCTCCAGAAATATTTTCACCTTTAAAAGCGACTTCGCCCATACCAATTAAGGGCAAGCATAAATGTGCTAATGGGGCTAAATCTCCCGAGGCTCCCAATGAGCCTTTAGTATAAATGATCGGGTAAATTTCGAGGTTATAAAATTCAATTAATCTTTCTATTGTTTTTAATTGCACACCCGAA
>CAIMAP010000075.1 GCA_903838995.1 uncultured bacterium
CATTGGCACTTTTGGCTGTAGGTCTATTTCTTCAGATTCTGTAAAAATCAATGTCTACGACCAGCTTTCGGCGGGGCAATTAAGTAATAATCAAATTATTTGTTATAACGCAACGCCTACACGTATACAATTTGCGCTGGCTCCAAGTGGTGGTGGGGATGTATATACTTACCAATGGCAAGTTTCTTCGGATTCGATTAATTTTACAAATATAAATGGAGCCTTATTTGATAATTACCAATCAGGAAAACTTTTGCAGACACGATTTTATAGAGTAAAAATTACCTCTGTAAATGGCTGCGGAGAAATTAATAGTGGTGTATTAAAAATTAAAGTATATCCAGTTTATAAAAGTGCAGTTATCAATGCGGATCAAAATGTTTGTTATAATCTAATTCCAAATAGCCTAAGCATTCGAACGCCTGCAAGTGGCGGTGATGGAAATTATTTTTATCAATGGCAAATTGGATTAAACAGCATTTGGTCTACAATTCCTACTGCAACTAATCCAATATATATTCCTGCGAAAGTTCAAAAAGACACCTATTATCGACTCATTAATTATTCAGGATCTGGTTGTGGTGGAGATACTTCAAATGTAATCAGAATCACTGTTTTGCCACTTCCAGATACCACAACAATTTTAGGGGTGACTACCGTTTGTAGAAACCAACAAGAGGTGAGATATGGTCTTGCGCAAACAAATGCAAACTATACTTATTTCTGGAGTACAAGTGGCGGTAAAATTGTTTCCAATCCTTCAGACAAAGTTGCATATGTAAATTGGGGATTAAAAGAAGGGGTAGATACTTTGCGTCTCACACAAATTAATAAAATAACGGGCTGCTTAAATGAAATGAAATTGCCAGTGCGCATTAAGTTTGGACAAGCACCCTCAAAATCAAAAATATTAAGGAAAGAGAATTCGGATTTATTATTTTGTAGTGATTCAACTTTTGGGGTAGTTTATCAATGGGGATTTTTTACAAAAAGTACCAATTTAGAAACCGACATTGTGGGCGGTAATTTACGCTATGTATTATTACCACATACTTTTGATACAACATTATATGAATATTATTTAAAGACCAGTTTAGGTGCTTGCGAAACAAAAAGTTATTATAATAAATCGTCTGCAACAGGAATTGAAGACAGGCTGAATACACCATTTTCATTATATCCTAACCCTTCTAGTGGAGTAGTGAATATAAAAAGTAATAACATTGCAATTTCATCCATAATAGTTTTTGATAATCAACTTAGGGTAATAGACAACATTATTTTTGACAATACTTTAGCCGCACAATTTAAATTAAATGCGCCACCTGGATTTTATTTTGTGGAAATAATAGATAACCAATCGCTGCACTACTGGGCTAAATTAATTTTGGGAGGGCAATAGATGAAAAAAAATAAAATTTATTTTCTGTTATACCTTTTGCTATTTTCTATTTCGGGATATAAAGGCGCATTTGCGCAAAATCAAATGGATGCGCAAGCTAATTTGAAATTAAAAGCGCTATACTTCTTAGATTATTATGCTGCCATTAATATTATTGAAGACAATGACGGTTTAAGAGCCTGTTTTGAGTCGTCGGCAGTGCGCGTGCCAAATCTTATACTACAAGAAAATAAATTAGCAGACAGCTTAACTCTAGACCAATATGTTTTACGCTATAATAATTATGTATATACTAAAGGGAATGCCCCAACAAGTATTGCCGTTGTTCCGTATCAGTTAAGGATCGACACGCTAAATTCGCTAGAGTTCAATATTATAGTTGATGCCCAATTATATTTAAGCGCTGTGAATGTAGATAAAGTTATGATCAAAGATACATTAGACGTTAGTTTTGAATTAGCTTATACGCTTAAAACTAAAATATTTAAAATCAAAGCGATCAATCAACTTACACCCAGAGGAAAATATTTAATAGTTAAAGCAATTCGCAAACGATCTATTTTAGATGGCTTTAAAAGTGCGCAAGATACCACGGTACAAAAACTACCTTTATACAATTTAACTGTCAATGGTATTAATACACAAACAGACTCCAATGGATTGATTTATCTGCATAATATCTTATTGAACAAGCCACAAAAAATTAATATCAATACAGCCAACTACCTAGATTTTGGTGGTGTAAATTTTAATCAAAATAGATTAAGAAGAATTTATTCAAATACAAAATTGAATAGTACGCATGCGGTTTATTTTAGAAAATCAACCTTTTTTTTAGAAGGTAATTTTGGGATAAATTATTTTATTGCTAGCAATCCTATTCAAAGTAGCAATCCTATAATAGAAAATAGTAATTTAAAAATGTCAAATAAAGGCATTGGTTTGGGGGTTTATTTATTTAACAAACCAAAATGGGAAGCTTCCGTTGTGTTAGGCTATTCAAGCTATGCAGCAGATAATGTGAGTTATTTAAAAAGTTATTCCGAAGTTTTTAATGCCATTGATCCAGATGGTTCAAACTATATTCGATTCAATGAAATAAGTGATATCAATGAGTTTCAGCATTTAAATTTTACAACTACCAATGCAACGCTGCAGTTGGCTTATAAATTTAATTCCAAAACAAAACTGAATATAGGGTTTAGGCTTGCTAAAAAAGTAAATGCTACACTAAGTCGAGAAACCGAGGCTACCGCAATTTATAGCGGCCTTTACACCGATTTTTTCAATGTTAAAATAAGCGAAAATGGTGTTTATGATTTTGGAACTTATCAATTATTTGATTCTACTGCATTGCAACTAAATTCGCAAATAAGTTTTTATGGCTTGCAAGTTGGAATAGAGCGTAGTATTACTAAAAAAATATCTGCAAATGTAGGTTTTGCTTTTTTACAATCTACGGCAGAAATACTAACACCACAAGAAAAATCATTGAGTATAAAATACGATCAAATAGAAAGTGTATTATTGATTAACAAGCTACAGCATTTTATAGATATCAGCACTTTTCAATTAACATTAAAATATAAATTATAGCAATGAAAAAAAAATTAGGCTTCTTGTTGTTTTTTGTATTTGTATTGGCTAAGTCAAATGCGCAAAATGCATGCTACTATTTAAGTAAAGCAAATATAGAAGACAGCGTAAGTATTAAAAACTATATTAAGGAATTAGGAAGTCGTTTGCTTAAGGACACTTATGTTGCTGTTGATTTTTCGGCAAAACCAGTAATATGTCATGGGGCTAATTTAAATAACTGTATTGCCGATCAAATTTCTAAAGCAAATGCAGGTATCGCAACAGATTCAATGGCTTTGGCCATGTTGGTCAATCAGGTTAATCAGCTCATCACGCCCATTAATAACATTGATTTTTATTTTTTCATTAGCGCTAAAAGCTTGGAAAACAATTTTTTAAATCAATTCATTAGCAAATTACTCTTAACAACTAATTTGTATACAGCACCAAATACAAGTATTTACTTATTAGTTAAGGACCAGCAGCTGATACCTCAATTAGCATTTTTAAAGAGCAATAAAAATTATGCTCAGTTTCAGATCAAGCTTTATTAAATTATAATCATTATGCAAATTACTGTTCAAACTAAAATTAATGCAAGTATAGACCTAATATGGGAATGTTGGACCAACCCTAAGCATGTGATGCATTGGAATTTTGCCAGCGAAGATTGGTGTTGCCCTGCTGCAACAAACGATTTGACTGTAGGCTCGGAATTCCATTATACCATGGCTGCCAAAGACAATTCAATGAGTTTTGATTTTTGGGGAACCTATCAGGAAATCTTAAAGCATCAAAATATTGAAATTATTTTAGGCGATGGCAGAAAGATGACTGTAATTTTTGAGTCTACTAAAGATGGAGTAACAGTTACAGAAAATTTTGAGCCAGAATCTGAAAACCCAGTTGAATTGCAACAAGCAGGCTGGCAATTAATTTTGGATAATTTTAAAAAATACGTTGAGGCATAAAAAAAGACCTCCCATTGCTAGGAGGCCTTAAAAATTAACCATTTTTAACCTTATTTTCTATAATAAATTCTACAACCAAAAGAAGCTGTTTCAGCTTTGCTTATTGGTTTGTTAGCGAGTAATTCAGTTAATGCATTTTCGATATAGGAGTTTGCCAATTCAGGGTGTTCACCATTGTCGTCTATTGCACCTGAATATTTAATAATCCATTGTTCATTCTCTTTCCACAAAATAAAAGCGTGTGGGGTATGGTCTGCGCCAAAACTTTTTCCAACAATTTGCGAGGCGTCATATAAATAAGGAAAGTTTGTTTTTTCGCGCATGGCTTTTGCACGCATCAAGTCAAAACTTTCTTCTTCATAAACTGCTGTATCCATCGAATTAATAGCCAATAATGGAACACCTAAACTGCTGTATTTTAGATTTAATGCATTTAATCTTTCAGGATATAATTTTGCAAATGGACAATGATTACAAGTAAATACAATGATAAATCCTTTTGCATTTGGGTAAGTTTTAAAAGAAATGCGAGTACTATCTATATTCAGCAAACTAAAATCCGGAATCGACTTCCCGATATGTTTAGTCTCTTTATATGGCTCTCCTTTAAAACCAAAAGAGCTACATGCAAAAAGAATTAAAATAACTTTTAAAACGCGGATCATTACTCTTTTATAAATTTCTGAATACTGATTGATTTTGTTTCTTTATCCATTAACTGTAAAAGGTAGGCTCCTTTTGCTAATAAAGAAATGTCAATTCCTTTTTGCATTTCAGGCTGTGGCAGCATCATTAATGCTCTTCCGTTTAAATTAAAAATAGTAATATAATAAACCGAATTTTTTGAATCTGATAAGGTTAAAAACAATTTTTCTTTCGCTGGATTTGGAAAAATTGTAAAGCTGATTTTTTCTTTACCGTTATTAATTCCGGTTGTACCATTTACTACAAATTGCCCCATCATACCGCCATCTTCGTGATTAGAAAAATGACAGTGATACATAAATGGATGAATAGGATCTGCGAAATCATCAAAACGCGCTACAAATGTTGCGTTTTCGTTTCGAGGTAAATAAAGCACATCTTTCCAACCCGATTCATGTGCGCCAACTGCAGTAGCAGAACCATTTCTGGCTACAATTTTAAATTCTACATCGTGAATATGAAAAGTGTGTCCGAATACATTGCTATTGGTGATGGTCCATTTTTCAATGGCATTTAAGTTGAGTGTTTTGTTTATATAACTCAAATCAAAAGCTTTATTGTCGAATACAAAAGGTGTTGAATTCGGACCTGGTTGTCCGCCAGTAACGGTTAAAGCTCTGGTAACTGTTGCATCTGCTGCGGTCCAGTAAGTATTATTCACTAAAGTAGTGGGTACACTTGTTATCGCATTTGCATTTGTTGCTGCAACATTAATTCTTAAAACTGGAAAATCTATATTGTTTAATAAACTACCAAATTGCCCCGAAGTAGCTGGCTCTCCACCAGGAAATCCAAATGCTTGGCCAGAATTAAATGCTTTTAAATCTAGCGTAGCACCAACCGCATCGTTTCCTAAGTTTACTAAAATTTCTACGCGCTCACCAACTAATAATTTTACTCGAGTGGCAGCAACGGGCGCATTTAATAATCCGCCATCGTTACCAATAATATAAAAAGTTCTATTGTCGCTAAAACCTAAATCGTATCCACGCTCAATTTCAGCATTTAAAATTCTTAAGCGAACAAATTGTTTGGGTAAACTAATTTGTGCGTTGGGAGTACCATTAGTTAACATATAATCTCCATAGGCCACATTGGTAGATACAAATTGATTATTTGCATTGTATCTTCTGCTGGTCAACATTAAAGGAATATCATCTACGCCATATGTTCTAGGAATAGCTAAAGCCGCTTCTTCTGCATCGCGCACAATCATAAATCCACCAATACCTTTATTCATATGCTCCGTAGACATTTCGTGTAAATGTGGATGATACCAATAGGTGCCCGCTTGGTTTTTCATTTCCCAATAAGGTTGCCATAAAGTTCCCGGAGGAATTACTTGATGAGGACCGCCATCCATTACTGCCGGTAAATGCATGCCATGCCAATGAATGGTTGTGCTGTCATTCAAATTGTTTCGCACATTCATATGCACCACATCTCCTTTATTGATAAACAAGGTTGGTCCCCAAAAATTATTATTAATGCCACCTGTAATGGTTTGGTTTCCTGTTCTGAGTTGTTTGATGGTATCTTTAATGGTAAGATTAAAAGTGGTACCACTTAAAGTATCAGGAATCCACA
>CAIMAP010000076.1 GCA_903838995.1 uncultured bacterium
TCAGGAAAAGTGTATGATGCATTCACAAAGGAAGCAATACAAGGTGCTGTTATTGCAGATGCTAAGAACAAAATTACCACCAAAGAAAACGGTAGTTTTTCTATAACAACAAATGAAACGAAAATAACGGTTACTGCAGTAGGGTATGAGCCTAAATCTATCTCGATTTCGTCCGAAAATTTAGCGATAGCATTAAATCCTTCCCAAAATATTTTAGACCAGGTGGTGGTTACTGCAAATAAAACAAATGAAAAAAGAAGCGAAGCCCCAATTGCAATTACTACCATTAGCAAACAAACAATTGAAGATGCAAAAGCACAAAGAATTGATGCGGTACTGAATAAAGTGAGTGGTGTTTATATGGTGAATTTGGGCAATGAGCAACATCAAATGAGTATTCGCCAGCCAATGACTACAAGAAGCCTTTTCCTATATATGGAAGATGGCATTCCAATTAGAACAACGGGTGTATACAATCACAATGCCTTATTGGAAATGAATTTGCCAGCTGCGAAAAGCATTGAAGTGGTAAAAGGGCCATCATCTGCATTATATGGAGGGGAGGCAATAGGTGGCGCAGTGAATATCATTACACAGTCTGCACCTGCTTATACGGGAGGAAATGTAAGTGCCCAATTTAACAATACTGGCTACCAAAGAGCGGATGGCCAGATAGGAACTACTATTGGTAAATGGGGTGTTTTAGCAAGTGGATATTATGCTAAAAGAAAAGATGGCCCAGTAGAACATAGTGATTTTAATAAAACATCTATTTCATTAAGAACAGATTATAAAGCCAATGAAAAATTAACTTGGACAAACACTTTAGCATACATTGATTACTATAGCGATATGACTGGAGCCTTAGATAGTTTAAAATATTTTCAAAAGAATTTTAGCTCTTTGCAAACCTTTACATTTAGAAGCGTGTATGCTTTGAGGTATAAATCAATATTATCTCAACAATGGAGTAAAAAAAGCAATACAAGCATTTCGTTTTTATATAGAGACAATTCTATAAAACAAAACCCTTCTTATTCAATAGCTTCCACCACCAATAAAACTTTATTTAAAGGACAAATCAATGACAACTCCTTTAAAACAAATTCAATAATTGCGCAACATACTCAAAAGTTTGATTGGTTAAATGGAAAATTAATAGCAGGTGCCTCTTTGGACTTTAGTCCTCAAACCTATTATGCTAAATTTATTTCCATTAAAAAGGATACAGTATCCAACAAATATGTTAGCTATACGCAAAAGACACCGGATTCGTTGTTGAGTAATTATACTACTGATATTAGAAATACGGCTGTTTACTTAGATTATGAGATTAGTCCTTTTAAAGGATTTAAAGCAGTTGCTGCAATTCGTTATGACGCGTTTAATTATGACTTTAAGAATGCATTAAAATCTGGCGCCCCTTCAAGCGTAAGAACATTTGAAAGAGTAACTCCAAAATTAGGATTTACCTATAACTACAAAGGGATTGGTTTGTATAGTAATTATAGCGAGGGCTATGTGCCTCCTCAGATTACGGAGTTATTTAATTCAGTATTAGTCCCTTATTTAGATCCTCAAACCTTCAAGAATTATGAAATTGGTGGATGGGTTGCCATAGGGGGAAATAAATTGTATGCAGATTGGAGTATCTATAATTTACAAGGAACCAATGAAATTATATCTGTGAAATTGCCAGATGGTAGTTCTCAAAACCAAAATGCTGGTTCGACAGAACATATGGGAATTGAATACGGCATTAATTATAAGCCAAATACAGAGTGGTATTTTAGATTTAGTGGAACAAATGCTAAACACAAATACATTAATAATATTGTAAAAGGACTAAATTATAATGGGAAAGAAATTAATGGAGCCCCTAAGTTCATTGCCAATGCAGAAATAGTGTATAAACCTGAATTTATAAAAGGTTTATTAGTAAGTGCAGAATGGCAACATCAAGACAAATACTTCATGGATGATTTAAATAAATACACATACGGCGGTTATGACATTGCGAATTTTAGAGTTTCCTATAAAATAGGTAAAGCTGAGGTGTGGGTTAATGCTTTGAACGCCTTGAATGAATATTATGCTGTTAGTGCAACTTCTGCCCCAGGAACTGCTGTTGGAGTGAATAATAGAACTTACAATATGGGAGACCCAAGAGAAATCACTTTGGGCTTGTCATATAAATTCGGAAAATAAAGTAAACATAAAAGATTATGATCAAGAAAAACATATACAAATGGCATCGCATCATTTCAATTGTAATTGCAATACCGGTGGTTTTATGGGCGGCAAGTGGTTTTATGCATCCTATTATGTCTAGTTTTAGACCTAAGGTTGCCACTCAGTTTCTAAGTGCGAAAGCCATAGACAGTAGTTATGAGAAAATAACATTAGAAAATGCATTATCTATTAACAAGATTGATTCTTTTAAAAATGTAAGATTAATCCATATTGATACCAATTGGTTCTATCAAGTTCAACTTATTGGCAAAAATGAATTAGTATACTTAAGTGTTAAAAACGGGAAACTATTAAAAAAAGGGGATTGGATTTATGCCCAATATTTAGCCAGGTATTTTTTAGAAGGAGAATCAAAAAAAGACAGTTCAAAACAAGATGCTATAGCTACTGCTCCAATTGTAGAAACTCCAGTTGCTGATTGTTGTGACGCTGCCACTGTATGTGTTTTAAAGCCTAAAAAAGGAGCAATAGTTACAGATGTTCAGAAACTAACATCTTTTGATGATGAGTATAAAAATATAAACAGGGTGCTTCCAGTTTATAAAGTAGAATTTAAAAGAGAAGATGGCATAAGAGTCTATGTGGAAACAGGTCAAGATCGTTTTGCTTTTGCGGTAGATAATAGGCGAGCATTATTTTCTCGAATCTTTGTTATTATTCATACTTGGGAGTGGCTTAGTTTTTTAGGAGCAGGCCGTATCTATATTGAATTATTATTAGTTGGACTTGCCTTTATAACAAGTATTATGGGCTTGTATATCTTTTTTACCACCAAATCCAAAAATGTAAAAGGAAACGAATTGGTAGCTGCAAGAAGAAAACATCGTTATACCTCAGCTTCCATTTCATTATTCACTTTAATGTTTAGTTTTAGCGGGTTTTATCAAGCGACAACTAAATTTGATAAAGATACTAGAGATCAGTTTTTTGATAAAGCAGTCTATCAAACTACAAGTACACATTTTAATATAGATAGCATAACTAAATATGCTAATAAACCTGTCA